>JARGFM010000001.1:112639-303883 GCA_029210725.1 Bacteroidales bacterium
GACCAGCAACAGTCACCGACGCATTACAGACTCCCGCATCGGCCGTCTGCGTCTGATCAGCTCCACAGGTGATCGTCGGCGCCTCATCATCGGTCACCGTGATATCCTGCGTGCATGTGTTCGTGTTACCGTGGATATCGGTCACCGTCCAGGTCACCGTCGTGGTCCCCACCGGGTAGGTGCCGCTCGCATCGGCCGTGCCGTTATAGTCATTGAGAACCGTGGCTACGCCACAGTTATCCCCCGTAGCCGGACCAGCAACAGTCACCGACGCATTACAGACTCCCGCATCGGCCGTCTGCGTCTGATCAGCTCCACAGGTGATCGTCGGAGAAATAATGTCCTCCACGGTGACCATTGCCTGACAAGTTGAAGTATTGGCCGTGTTATCTTCCACCGTCAGAGTAACTGTATTGTCTCCAAGATCGCCGCAATCAAAAGAGCTAATATCCAATGAAAGAGTTACAACGCCGCATCCATCATAGGATCCATCATCCACATCTCCCGGAACTATGGAAGCAGATCCAGCTGCATCCAGATATACAGTAATGTCCTGACACTGGGCAACAGGTGCAACATCAACAGAAACAACCACTGTAATATCATCAGTTCCAGTATGACCGTTGCCATCGGTAACCGTATAGGTCAGATTATACGATCCTGCAGTAGCATTGTTAAAGGTAGGTGATTGAACATTGGTGGCAAGTAATGATGAAGCTTCAGGCCCAGACCACTGATGCGTATAAGTTCCATCTCCTCCCGATGGGTTGCCATCAAGAACTACATCCTGACCTTCACATACAGTTGCCGGGTCGGGGGAAATGGTGGCTGTTGGATGACATTCAACTGCGTCAAATACCACAGCATCGATCCAATAATCACCGTGATCTGAAGGAGGTGGCGAGGGATTCCTGAATCTTAAATAATAAGTATTCGTCTCAGCGCTTACAGAAGAAACCACATAGTAGTCTTTATCAGCTGTAATAAAGGTCCCGGAAAGTGAATGCTCCTTAAAACTGCTGCCATCTATAGATTCATCAAAGTATAACTTTGCCGGCCAGTTTGTCCCATCTCTTCTCTTCCAAACAATGTGATACTCCTGCCCAACAGAGACGATATCGTCTAATTGTACTATTATCCAGTCATTGTAATTATCAAGTTGAGCCCCTAGTCCATCCGGGGCACCAAGAGAACGTCCAGGCAATGCTACATTGAATTGAGCATCAAGGGAGCTGGCATAACCTGAAATCAACTGTTCTGAAGAAACAAGGTTGCAGGCAGGATCAACCAGGCAGACATCAGCGTTATAAGTAACTGCATCGATCAAAAAATCGGGAAAAACGACTTTGCTTATCCGTATATAGCGGGTATCAATATTAGCCGTGATAAGCACTTCATCATATGAGGCTTCATTATTAGTTGTGATACTTTGAGCAGCTGATAATGGGTGCTCTGTCCAGTTGGTCCCATCTGAAGATTCAAAGAATTTTAGGACTGATTCTGGATCTTCACCAGTAAGTTGTCTCCAGAAAATGCTATACTGCTCCCCACTTTGCAGGGTATGTATAAGGTCAATTGTTATTATGTCGCCATTAGTAAATAACTCCACCCCATTATTGTCAGGTTGTCCAATTATGAAATCTGGATTTGTAATCCCAACTTGATTCACAACCCTCCGTACAGACCCACTTACGGTTTGAAGTGCGTAACCCGGGGCACATTGGCTTAATAAGGCGGAACTTGCTAAGTGAAAGATCCCGGAAACAATAAACAACCCGATAATGAACCTGCCAAAGGAAGAAGGCCTGAATCTTCCATCATCCAGGTGGGATAGTTCAGCCAAAGAGTTAGTTTGTATAGTTTCCGGTTGGACGGAGATCACTTCTTAAAAAATTTGATCCGGCTACTAAAAAATCTGTACCCGGAAAATAAAATCAAAACGACCTTTATTAGACCTGCATTTATTCAGTATCGTTGCTTATACGCATTATATTAGGTGTTAGTTACCCTGAACATAAGAAATATCGCGGCATTCTGCAATCTCTATTTGACGAAATAAGAATGTAAAACCTCCAGGGATCGTATCTCTGCCATACCACTCACATGAAATTTGTAAAAGCGCAGCAGATTATCCAGGATTTGCTTTCTCTGGGCACCATTAAAAGTTCTCTCTTTAAGCGCTTGTAAATCAGATTGCATATAATGGCTCCAAAGCTTACTGTCCTCCTGGTTCAGGAAGAGCTCGGGGTTTCCAAAATGAGCTTTAAACTGCCCGCTGTCCAGGTTGAAAAAAATCCGCTCCTCCCCAAAATTATTTTGAGGATAAAAACCAAGGTGCCTCGACAGTTGAAACATAAACAAAATATGAAAATCGGGGGCAGCCTCTTCCAGGGCATCCAGGTACTGGATGGTAGAGATCAGAAAGTTGGCCAGAATGGGGTTGGATTCCTGTTCCTTCACCACCCTGTAAAGGACCTCAGCCATAAAGATCGCCTGCGTACTCTTGGTGATATCAAAGGGAATGGAATTGAGGGGAATAGCCCTGTTAACCTCCTTGACCAGCTGGAGCTCCCTGCTGTCTTTATGGTAGACTTCAAAATCCAGGATAAAGAGAGGCTGAAACAGATTGGATCGGTTCTGTCTTCTTGATTTTCTTACTCCCTTCGCCATGAAAGTCTGCCTGCCCCAAAGCTCGGTATAGCAATGAACCACAAGGCTGGATTCGCCGTACCTCGTGGTGTGCAGAACAATGCCCCTGGTTTTCCGGATCATATCATCAGAGGCTTGCACTAATGAATGAAAAGAAGCTTGGTCACATGAGACTGTGTTCCGTCCCCGCTGGAGAGATAGATCATATAGACGCCCGTCGCAACGCGTTCCCCTCTTAAATTTTTCCCATCCCAAATAGCCTGACCACCCAGCGACTCGGTTTCAAACACCAGGTTGCCACTCATATCGGTAATCTTCACGGTGCTTCTTTCCATCAATCCCTTTATAGCCACATTCCCGTCGAAGTTTTCCCTTACCGGATTGGGATATACGACCACATGATTAAAAGCCGGACTCCCCTGAAGAGCTTCTCCCTTGTAGGAGATAATTCCCTTGTCCGTGCCAAAAAAGACTTCACCGGATATTCCATCCACACAGATATCCGTGAGTGTATTGGAAAGCAGGGGACTGTTACTGGTATTGAAATGATTAATCTCACTAAACCCATCCTCAGAAACCAGATAGGCCCCTCCGCCGGAGGTCCCCAGCCATTTTCTGTTGGCCCCATCCACCTCTATACTGGTGATAACCTGGGTACCCAGTAAAGGATCGGCAAAGCCGCTCCCGTCATTTCTGGGAATAAGAATCTCCTGCGCATAAATGCTGCCATCTGAAAACAGTCTGTATGGGCTGTACATGACCAGGACTCCCTGGTTGGTACCCAGCCAGAGATTTCCATGGTGATCTTCAGCAAAGGAGTACACATCATTGGTGATGACTTTACCAAATTTATCTACCACGCTCACCTTCTTGTAAATATCATCGGAAATATCTTCGATGGTCCGGTTATCATCCATGGCAAAGAGGCCGTTCCCCCTGGGTACAATGACCCACTTCTGACCGGAACTGCTCACCAGGATGTCGCCCAGCGCGTTAAACGAAGTGATAAGATTATCCACCCGAAAGCTTTTCCAGGTTCCGTCTGCCTTCCTTACCGAGATCGGTTCAGCCACATTGGAATTGGTCATCCAGAGATTCCCATCAGGATCCAGTGCCACACCGCCTATCCGGACATAGGGCCCAGGAATGATGGTCTGCAGGGAGCTGTTGCTTTCATTGTACCTGGTAATCTCATCGCCCCTGTACTCCAGTATGCCCATACCCCAGGAAGCGGTATATACATGATATGGATCATCCGGGTCTATGGCCAGTTTGATCAGATCCCTGTCTTCCCAGCTGTGTTTCCAGCTCCACTCATCATCCGCAAGGGTTTCCAGCGTAGCTGTATTCCATAAGTTATTCCATGATCCGGAAATTCCGCCAACAACAGCATGCAAAACGCCTTCAGCGGATTCCATATCAAATACAGAAGTGGAATACGGTCCGTCCGGGGTGATGGTCCAGGTTCCCCCTCCCTGGTTGGTCATCAGTCCCCAGCCGTTATCGGCCAGCCAGAGATCTCCCCGCGTATCCAGAACTGCAGAGCGGGGTTTTGGACTGAACATCTGCTGAACAACCAGGAAATCCGTATTAATCAGATGAACAGCGGTATCATCGACCAGGGACAGAAAATTGCCCTGATTCAATATCTCATGACATATATTCCCCGTAAAATAGGGATATGGAATCCAGGCCATTCCGCTGCTGTAATAGACCTGGTCCTGTTCACCGGCCGGATCATCGGATGAGGCAAACACGTGATTCTCAAAACAGGCTACAGATCCAAATGCTCCGCCCGACCCAGGGATATCTGTTAGCAATTCCCAGGCATTGTAATCCACAAGGAAGGGGTCGGACAGCAAGGCTCTTCTGATCCCCTGGTCGGTGGCCGCATAAAGATAGCTTCCATCGGAGCTAAGCTGGTTCACCTTAAGCGTTTGACCATTATCCCCGATCAGATAGGTCTCACTGATTTCATCTCTCTCCAGGTTTATTACAACAATACCAAATCCGGTGGACAGATAAGCCCTGGTTCCGATGTAGTAAATATCATAAATGCTTTTATCACCTGTAATCTGCTTTTTCATAATATCCGGCAGATTCACTATGGTGTTGTTCCTGATGATATCCAGGTTTGAGTTCTCATAAGCCAGGATCAGGGTTTCGAGTTCTTCGCTCCAGCGCATTGCAGAAACTCCATTATCGGATAATCCATCGATCTTGGAGATTTTCTCCACCAGGTGATCCTCCAGGTTATAGTAAAAAAGCCCGCCCGTTGTGGAACAATATACCCTGTCGTCGGTGGCCTCCACCAGAGTACAGTACTGATAAGGAAGATGTGTCCTCCACTGTCCCATGGTAATCTGACCCGATAAAGGAAGAGATACCCCGGTAATAAACCCAAATACTAATAGAAATAGCCTGTCCCGCATCCCAAATGGTTTCTATATATACGCAAATAGCAGAGACATATTACATCGCCTTCAGAAAATCTACCAGTCCCTGCACAGCCCTGGCCCGGTGGCTGATCCGGTTCTTCATGGAAAGATTCATCTCTGCAAATGTGGACTCGTGTCCTTCCGGAATAAAAACGGGATCATAGCCAAATCCTTCGGTCCCGGAAGCTTTCCTGGAGATAGATCCCTCTACCACCCCATTAAACTGATACTCTTTACCATGCATAATCAGTGAAATTACCGTCCGGAAACGGGCCGACCGCTTGCTGCTTCCTTCCATTTGCAGCAGTAATTTCCGGATATTACCTGCAGAAGGTTCCATTTCGGGAAAGGTGAGCTGACCAATCCTTGAATACCTGGCTGAATAAACCCCCGGAGCCCCTTTCAAAAAATCCACTTCCAGACCAGTATCGTCTGCAAAGCAATTCCGTCCGGTTTTATTAAAAACATACCAGGCTTTCTGAGAAGCGTTTTCTTCCAGTGTTTCATGATCCTCGGGGATCTCCTCCTCAATCCGGAGATCTTTCAATCCCAGTATTCGATAGCTGTCCCCCAACAGGGAGCTTATCTCCATAAGTTTATGAAGATTATTGGTAGCAAATACGATTTCCATAACCAAAAAAAAAGCCGCAATTAGTTGCGGCCTTGAATTTACATATTTTGATTCTCTTACGCGCCTCCGGCGGCTCTGAATCCACCGGCAATTTTTGCAGGTCTGGGATTCATGCACATAACTGGCAGGTTTTCCGGATTGGCCAGGATATACTGTTCGGGAGCTCCCAACATATAGTCTACCCAGCGTATGTCGCGCGTAGCCATAATTAAAATCAGGTCTGCGTTATGTTCCCTGGCAAAATGGACAATCTCCTTTTTGAATTTTTCCTTGCCCGAAGCGGTAACAATCTCATATGCCACATCGTGTCCTTTGAGAAAGGTTTCCACGTACTTGATATTGGAGAGTATTTTTCTTTTAAACCCTTTATCCCTGGCACTCGACTTCAGAATAATGAATTTCGATCCGAAATTCCTTGCCAGATAATAAATCCAGTTTGCCTTCTCCTTGTTTTCACGTTTGAAATCAATGGGAAGCAGAATGGTGTCAAATTTCTCCTTTACCGGCTTATCCTGAATCACCAGGAAGGGGATCCGGGAGGAAACCACTACCTTCAGCGCCCTGCTGCCAAAAAGTTTCTGAGCACCCTTCATCCCATGGGTTCCCATGATTATCATTTCAGTCTTTAACTCCTTTGCGGTCTCTCCGATGGCATGGAAAATGGATCCTCCCACCACTTTAACATGAGGCTTTTTACCATACTCTTTCCCGAGTTTTTCCGCGGAGGCTTCCAGTTCGCTGCTTTTACCAGCTATATGATGTTCTTCATGTGCGACGTGCAAAAGAAGAATCTCTCTGTTCAGAGCCTTTGAAACATTTACAGCATGCTTAAAAGCGTTCTCAGCCACCGGGGAGAAATCCCATGGTACGATAATAGGCCTTTCTAACTTTTCCATTAAGATCCTATTGTTTGGTTATCAATTAAGGGTAAATATATATTTTTACTTTTGATAATATCTTACGCAGGAAGCTCAAGCTAAGTTACACAAGTTATGAATTTATTCTTCAAGTCATATAGGATTTACTTGATTATTTTTCTCCTGAACGCTTGTGTAACCTGCATTAACTTTACATTCGCGCAACAGGGTAAGCTCCGGTTGACCCCCTGGATACAGGAGATCAATCTCCCTGCTCCATACAACGAGATTCCCAATGAGACTTTCTACCGTGACCACGGGGGAACCCTGTTTATCGGGAAAAGCAGCGGGTTAAACATTATTGACGGAAGAGAGTTCACTTATTTTCATATGGATGGACCGGTGTATGTGTGCGGAGACGACTCTGATACCTTGTATTACGTCTCCCAGAATGACCTGGGCTTCATTCTCCGAGAAGAGGGACACACCTTCCGTGCCATTTCTCGCAAACATATGCTGCCAACTTCCCATCGGAATTTTACTCCATCAGGAATTCAAAATATAGCCGGGGAAACATACATCTTTTCTGATATCGGGCGTTTTCTTTTTTCCAGATCAGAGATTAAATATCTGGGGCTCCACGGCGACCGGATAGAGGAAACCCCCGGAAACAAAGTTCAGAATCAGGAATTCATTAAAATGATCGGGGATAAAATCGGGATACCTTCTGAAGGAATCAGGCAAATCTTTATCTGGAACAATTCCGAAATCTGGATCCTGGGAGCCTATACGCTGCACCAAATCCATGATCCTTCACCGCTCAACCTTCTTGAAATCTCTGATTTTAATGCAGGACGAATTCTGAAATCACATATTTTCAATGGCCGGATTCTACTGGGCACTTCCCGGGGAATTTTCTCTGTTTCAGAAGATAGTGCTCTAACAGGTTCCTGGACAATCAGGAAGCTGCTTCCCGGATCCAGCCCCTCTGTACATTTGTTCTCAACCATCAGGGATCGGGCCTTTGCGGCAGGTTCCGATGGACTGTATCATATCTCCGGAATGGAGGCCACATTAATCGACCCGGGATCCTTTACAGGAATCCAGGCAGTCAAAGAAGAAAGTGTAATAGCATCAGGAAAACAGGGGACTGTCAGGTACACCCTGGACCAGGGAGTGTGGAAATCCACCCCCCTGGATCCCTCCCTTAAAAATTCACACTCCTTTATTGAGTATAAGGATATTCCTTTCTTTATTTGTAACAATAGTGTGTTCAGGATCAATGCCAGGGCAGACCGGATAGTTCCAGTTTCCTTTCATTCTGAAGATCTGCTCTATAAGCTTGTGCAGGTGGAGGAGGCACTGTTTCTGGTGAGCAGTCAACAGGTATATAGCTATGACAGTAATGAAGAGACTTTTCAACCCCTGCCGGCGAATCACAGATCCAGACTACTGGCAGAATCCGATATGATCCTGCCGGCTACCGGAGGTAATTTCTGGATCCTTCAAAATAATGCTGATTATCTCTCTCCGGTATTATATACAGGGGATCTGGATGCGCCGGTAAGCAGCTTTGCTGCTTTCCCCGTCATGCAACTCCTGGGAGAAGTCATGGATATGGCTTACGAAGACAGCGTTCTGTTTCTGACCGGAAAGGACAAAATCTCGCTCTTTGATCTGCACAGCCTGGGAAGCATGTCCGCAGAGATATCAATAAGCCTTTTGGAATCGGAAGATCTGGTAAACGGCGAACGGTTTCACTTCTCTGGTCTTGAGCTGCAGCATTTGCCAGAAGCTCTTTTCAGATACCGGGTTGTTCCGGGAAACACAAGCTGGTCCAGGTGGAGTTCCAGCAGGGACTATACAGTATCGGATATAAAGCATGGCAGATATTCCATGGAAGTTCAGGCCATGGATCTCTACGGGAGAATAAGCGATACCGCAAAAAGTGCTTTTAATATTGCTCCCCCTTTTTACGCAAGCTGGTATGCTTATACTGCATATGGAATCTTCGTTCTCATTCTGCTGTTCCTTTTTCAAAAATGGCGCCTGCTGAGCTACCGGAGAGCTGAGTCGAGGATTTCGGAACGAATGGAGGCCAAGATACAGAATCTGGCCGCCGAGAAGGAGATATCGGACAAACTGGTGGCGGAAATTCTTACAAAGGACACAGCAGATCAAATCAAAAACCAGGGAAAGGCAAAATGGAGGAAATACGAAAGAGCTACTGTTTTATTCTCTGATATCCAGGGCTTCACAAAAATAGCTGAAGAAATGAATCCGGAGAAACTGATCGATGAACTGGATACTTTCTTTTTTCACTTCGACTCGGTGGTGGAAAAATACAATATTGAGAAGATCAAAACTATTGGGGATGCCTATATGGCTGCCGGGGGGATTCCGAAAAAGAACAGTACTAACCCGGTGGAGGTTGTGCTGGCAGCTTTGGAGATGCAAACTTATATGCAACAACTTAAAAGCACCAGGGCCAAGATCTGGGATCTGAGAATCGGGATTCATACCGGACCGGTTATCGCGGGAGTAGTTGGCCATAAAAAGCTTTCTTACGATATATGGGGCGATACGGTGAATACCGCTTCGCGGATGGAATCATCGGGGACTCCCGGAAAAATAAATATCTCCGGTATGACTTACAGTATGGTAAAAGACTTTTTCATTTGTGAATACAGGGGAAAGTTACCTGTTAAATACAAAGGGAATATCGATATGTACTATGTGAGCGGACTTCGCCCGGAATTATCGGTCGACCTGAAGGGTATTCCCAACAAGCGCTTTTTTACCAAACTTCAATTACTCAGGCTGGGTGACCTGGAGGAGATGGTATTCGATGATATCTTAAAGCGTTTACCTGAAACGCTTCATTTTCACAGCCTGGAATACGCCAGAAGGGTATATAATCAATCCTTCCTGCTCTGCCGCTCAGAAGAGATTGAACAGGAGGACCGGCTTTTAGTAAGGACCGCAGCCTTAATGCTCTTAACCGGGCTCACCCAGGACTATCTGAACTTCGAAAATCGTTCTTCGGTTATCAGCAGGGAGATCCTCCCTGATTTTTCCTACTCGGAAGGTCAGATCGACCAGATATGCAATCTGATACTGGCCACCAAAAGGCCTTTTAAGCCCAATAACCGGCTGGAAAAAATCCTGATTGATGCCAAAATGGAATATCTCGGCCGTCCCGATTATTCCGATCAGATAAAACTCCTGTACCAGGAATTGAGGAAGACCGGATCAAAAATAAATGGGCAGCAGTTTAAGAAACAGCAACTGGAGCTCTTATTTGAATTTCAGTTTTATACAGTGGCGGCTAAAAGAATGCGAGAGGTATCCGGCAATGAACAAATGTCCATCCTGGAGCAGGAAAGATGGATATAAAACATCCTTTTATAACATCCTTTCATTATTGTTGCAGCGGCTTTGTTTGATTACTTTTGATCTCTTACTATAACCTCTAACAGATTATCATGGAACTTGACTGGAAAAACCTGGGCTTCGGCATCATGAAGACTGATTATAATGTGCGCTGTCTTTACAAAGACGGAAAATGGGGCAAATTGGAAGTATCCCCGGATCCGTATCTTCCCATTCATATCGGGGCCACCTGCCTGCATTACGGCCAGGAATCATTCGAAGGCCTGAAAGCATTTGCCGGCAAGGACGGACACATCAGGCTGTTCAGACATGAGGAAAATGCAAAGCGAATGATCCGTTCAGCCAAAGGAATTCTTCTGGCTGAGGTTCCCGTTGAGCTATTTATGGAGGCCGTGGAGAAAGTGGTTCTGCTGAATAAGCGCTTTGTCCCCCCTTATGGCACGGGGGCATCCCTTTATATCCGTCCCCTGCTGATCGGAACGGGTCCGGAAGTCGGTGTAAAACCTGCCACAGAATACACCTTCCTTATATTTGTTATGCCGGTGGGGCCCTATTTCAAAGCTGGATTTAAACCGGTAAATGTCATGATTTGCCGGGATCATGACAGAGCCGCTCCTCTGGGGACAGGCCACCTGAAAGTCGGAGGCAACTATGCGGCCAGTATGGCATCTATTGCACGGGCTCATCAGGAGGGTTATGCCACGGCTCTGTATCTGGATGCCAAAGAGAAAAAGTACATCGACGAGTGCGGTCCTGCCAATTTCTTCGGGATCAAAGACAACACCTTTATCACCCCAAAATCACACTCTATTCTGCCATCCATAACCAACAAAAGCCTTCAGACCCTGGCCGGGCAGATGGGTATGAAAGTGGAAGTTCGTCCGGTCCCTGTGGAAGAACTCAGCACTTTTGAGGAAGTCGGAGCCTGTGGTACTGCTGCGGTAATTTCGCCCATTGGGAAAGTGGCCGATGTTGAAGAGGGGATCACCTATTCTTTCGGGGACGGGATCACACCGGGTCCGGTCTCTACGAAGCTTTACGAAACCCTTCTCGGAATCCAGAACGGTGATCTGGAGGATTCCTTCGGGTGGACCAAAATCCTGGATTAAATTCCTATCTTTGCGACAGCCATTTTTTGAGGCATGTCAAAGAAGGAAAACAGGACATATTCCCGGAGAATACGAAGCTCCTATATTACCTCGATCATTAGTATCTCGCTGGTTTTATTGCTGCTCGGGATGGTAGGGCTATTGCTGATCAACGGACGCAATATCCGGAAACAGGTGATGGAGAGCATTGGTTTCAATGTAATACTCAAAGAAAATGTCAAGGAAGCAGACATCTACCAGCTTCAGAAAATACTGGATTCCAGGGAGTTTATTCTGTCAACGGAGTATATCACCAAAGAGGAGGCCGCCTTGGAAACCGAACAGATGCTGGGGGAAGATTTTATCCGCTTTTTAGGCTACAACCCTCTTCCACCTTCCATCAGGGTCAGATTGCATCAGCCCTGGGCCAACCCCGATTCGGTCATGATTATTGAGCAGGATCTGATGAATTACGACTCCATAGAGGAGGTGTATTATAAAAAATCACTGTTATATGCAGTGAATGAAAATATCCGGCAGATCACGGTGATCATCCTGGGTTTTTCCATTCTGCTTGCATTGATCTCTGTCACCCTGATAAACAATACCATCAGGTTATCGATTTATTCCAAGCGATTTATCATTAATACCATGCAACTGGTAGGAGCCAACAGAAGTTTTATCCGCAGGCCCTTCCTGTTCACCAGCGCAGCCAGCGGATTCACGGGAAGTATGGTAGCGCTTGCATTGTTGTTCGCTTTGATTTACCTGCTTCAGGAAGAATTTGAAGGGGTAATATCCCTTAAAGATTATGACATGCTGTCCATTCTGGCTCTGGGAGTGATCCTCACAGGTATCGTCCTCAACTGGGTATCGACCTTTTTTGCCGTGAATAAATATCTGAATATAAAAACCGATAAGCTTTACTAATTGAATCCATATGAGTAAGAAAAGTACGGACAAAGAGAGTTTTGCTCTGGCTAAGGAGAATTACATTCTGTTGATTATTGGATTTGCTGTCATCATTCTGGGATTCATACTGATGATTGGCGGAAAATCAGAAGATCCTGCCGTTTTCAATGAAGAAGAGATTTTTAGTTTTCGCAGGATTACTCTGGCACCTATTATCGTACTGGCAGGCTTTATCTTTGAGATTTGGGCCATTATGAAAAAGCCCAAAGCAGATAACAAATGACCTGGCTTGAAGCATTGATCCTTGGTCTGATCCAGGGACTTACTGAATTTCTTCCTGTAAGCAGCAGCGGACACCTGGAAATCGGAAAAGTCCTGTTAAACGTGGAGATAAAAGAGAGTCTCTCCTTTACAGTACTGGTCCATTTTGCCACCGTATTAAGTACCATTACTGTTTTTTATAAGGATATTTTAAAACTCCTTGGCGGACTTTTTCAATTCAAATGGAACGAGGAGACCCGCTACGTTAGCAAAATACTCTTATCGATGGTCCCCGTGCTGTTTGTAGGGATTTTCTTCCGGGAACAGCTCGAAGCACTTTTTTCCGGAAATCTTGCGCTGGTGGGCAGTGCCCTGCTGGTAATTGCGCTCCTGCTGTTCTCCACCCAACTGGTAAAACCAGGGACAAAGAAGATTCCCTTCCTGGATGCACTCCTGATGGGAATTGCCCAGGCCATTGCAACCATTCCGGGTATTTCCCGTTCTGGCGCTACCATTTCCGCCGGGCTCTTACTAAAGAACGGACGCAGTGAGGTGGCACAATTCTCCTTCCTGATGGTATTATTTCCCATCATCGGGGCCGCCCTCCTGGATATTCTTTCGATTTCTTCTTCAGGCTCAGAGAGCACCATAGCCACGGGATCTCTGATCATCGGTTTTCTGGCTGCCTACCTGTCGGGTTACCTGGCATGCAGATGGATGATCAATCTTGTAAAGAAAGGGAATCTCTACTGGTTTGCCATCTATTGTGCGATTGTTGGAGTGGTTTCAATTATCTTTGCCTGATTCTATGGAGCTTACCAGTCCCGAAACATACCTGGACGGAACAGTCCTCTATATAGACAAGCCCCTGAACTGGACCTCATTTGATGTGGTCAACAAGATCCGCAAGTCCCTCCGGCACTACCTGGGGATTCAGAAAATCAAGGTGGGACATGCAGGCACCCTGGATCCACTGGCAAGCGGACTGGTAATTATCTGTACAGGGAAAGCCACTAAACAGATCATGCAGTTCCAGGATATGGATAAAGCTTACACCGCGTATATCCGCCTGGGAGCAACCACACCCTCTTTCGACCTGGAAACCGGGGTGGATCACAGCTATCCCTGGGAGCATATCACTTCCGGTCATATTAAGCAGGCTCTGTCAGAATTATCGGGCGACCAGGAGCAGATGCCTCCCCTCTTTTCAGCCAAAAGCGTAGACGGGAAACGGGCCTACAGCATGGCCAGGAAAGGAAAACAGGTGGAACTAAAACCCCAGCAGATACATATCGCCCGACTGGAGACGCTGTCCGAAAAACTGCCTGAACTTATTCTCCATGTGGAATGCAGCAAAGGAACCTATATCAGGTCTCTGGCCAGAGATCTGGGCATAAAGCTCCAATCCGGGGCACACTTAACCGGTCTCCGGCGCACCAGAATAGGGCCTCACCATATCGATCAAGCAATTTCCCTGGACAACTTTATTGAAAATCTTAAACTTTTGTAACTTTTTTGCGTTTCTTACGTATAACGAGGCTCGCACAAATCAATAATCACAATCAACATATGAAGCTATCCCAATACAAATTCAATTTACCTGCCGAACTGGTTGCCAAATTTCCTGCCAAGAACCGCGATGAATCCAGATTGATGGTCCTGCACCGCGACACAGAAACCATTGAACATAAAGCCTTCAAAGATATTATAGAATATTTCGACGACGGGGACGTGATGGTATTCAATGACACCAAAGTTTTTCCAGCCCGTTTATATGGAAATAAAGAGAAAACCGGGGCAGAGATTGAGGTCTTTTTGCTGAGGGAACTTAACAGGGAACAGCGTTTGTGGGATGTACTCGTAGATCCGGCAAGAAAAATCCGGATCGGGAACAAACTGTATTTTGGAGAAGATGATGTGCTGGTTGCCGAAGTGATTGATAATACTACTTCCAGGGGACGGACTCTGCGCTTTCTTTACGATGGCGATTATGATGAATTTAAAAAGACTCTTTTTGAGCTGGGCGAAACACCCCTCCCAAAATTCATTGAAAGAAAGGTGGAACCGGAAGACAAAGAACGCTATCAAACTGTTTATGCCAAACATGAAGGTGCCGTAGCGGCCCCCACAGCCGGAATGCACTTCAGCCGGGAATTGCTTAAGAAAATGGAAATCAAAGGCATAGATTTTGCATATATCACCCTGCACGTGGGACTGGGTAATTTTAGAAGCGTGGATGTGGAGGATCTGACCAAACATAAAATGGACTCCGAGAGGATTCATATCACAGAGGATTCTGTCAAACTCGTCAATGCCGCAAAAGAGATGAGGAAGAACGTTTGTGCAATCGGGACCACTGTGATGCGGACTCTCGAAAGCTCTGTTTCAACGGATGGATTTCTCAAAGAGTATGACGGGTGGACCAACAAATTCATCTTTCCTCCTTACGAATTTTCTGTCCCCAACAGAATGGTATCCAATTTCCATCTCCCCTATTCCACCCTGTTGATGATGGTATCTGCATTCGCAGGGTATCATCTTCTTATGAATGCATACGAGGTTGCCATCAAGGAAAAATATAAGTTTGGCACCTATGGAGATGCCATGCTGATTCTGTAAGCGGTCCGGCATGCCCCTGCTTAACTCCATTATATCCTGGGTGAATGTAAAACGGCTTCATCAAATTGAGCTGTTCATGAAATATCCCTTTGATGTACAAAAGGAGGTTTTTTCAAGATTGATAGAACAGGCGCGACGAACAACCTGGGGCGTTCAGTATGGTTTCGACTCCATCGATTCTATAGGGGAATTCCAGAAGAGTGTACCCATCAGTACTTACGAGGATATAAAACCTTATATCAACCGGCTCATGGAGGGCGAACAAAACCTGCTTTGGCCCACAGAGATCAAATGGTTCGCCAAATCATCGGGTACCACTTCAGATAAAAGCAAATATATCCCCGTGAGTAATGAAGCTCTGGAGGATTGTCACTTCAGGGGAGCGAAGGATGTGATTGCATTCTATACCAAACAGAAGCCTGAAAGTGCGATACTGAAAGGAAAGACTCTGACTCTGGGGGGCAGTGCCGAGGTAAATAACCTCAGCAACCAGTCCTACTACGGGGACCTGTCGGCTGTTCTTATTGAAAACCTTCCCTTCTGGGCTCAGTTTATACGCACCCCTGCCTCTGAAATTGCACTGATTCCTGATTTTGAGGAGAAGCTCGAAAAAATTACACACTTTACCATTAACGAAAACGTCACCAGCATCGCAGGGGTACCCTCCTGGAACCTGGTCCTTTTGAGAGCCGTTTTAGATTTCACCGGCAAAAATAATATCCTGGAGGTCTGGCCCAATCTCGAACTATTTACCCATGGAGGGATCAGTTTCACCCCCTACCGTGAATCCTTCAAAAAACTGATCCCCTCTGATAGAATGAATTACATGGAGACCTACAATGCATCGGAAGGTTTC
This sequence comes from Bacteroidales bacterium, assembly GCA_029210725.1. NCBI lineage: Bacteria > Pseudomonadati > Bacteroidota > Bacteroidia > Bacteroidales > Bacteroidales bacterium. Next base: position 128,344 of record JARGFM010000001.1, read on the forward strand.
TTTGGAATTCAGGACAATCTGCAACGCGACGACATGTTACTGATGCTTGACCTGGGAGTATTTTATGAGTTTATTCCTCTCGATCAGCTTGAGGAACCGGATCCGCCCGTCTCTACCGTTGAGGAAGTAAAGACGGGAGTGAATTATGCCATGATTATCAGCACTAACGGGGGATTGTGGCGATACATGATTGGAGATACCGTTGTCTTTACCTCCCAGTACCCGCACAGGATCAAGATTTCAGGTCGCACCAAATATTTCATCAACGCTTTTGGAGAAGAGGTGATCCTGGAAAATGCAGAGAAAGCGTTAATGTCGGCCTGCAAGGAGACCGGAGCTGTGATCAAGGAATATACAGCCGGACCGATGTTTATGAGTGATGAGTCAAAGGGAAGGCATGAATGGATGATTGAATTTGAAACTCCACCCGGGAACCTGGCTCAATTCGCCGAGGGGCTCGACCGGACATTAAAGTCCGTGAATTCCGATTATGAAGCCAAACGATATAAGGACCTCACCCTCATGCTTCCCAAAGTGGTATCCCTGCAACCCGGAACTTTTTACAAATGGATGCAAAAACGTGGTAAACTGGGGGGGCAGAACAAGATACCAAGGCTTGCCAACGACCGGAAATATTTAGATGAGCTAAGTGATATTCTAAGCCGATAAAAGTTGCTATCTTTAGTCTGACTCATCCATTAAATAAAGGAATATGCATGTAGCTGTTGCGGGAAATATCGGGTCCGGTAAAACCACTCTAACAAGTTTATTATCTAAGCATTACGCTTGGGAGGCCCAGTATGAGGATGTGGATGACAATCCTTATCTGAATGATTTTTACCAGGACATGCAACGATGGTCTTTTAACTTGCAAATCTATTTCCTCAACAGTCGTTTCAGCCAGATTGTCAGGATCCGTCAATCGGGAAAAAAGATTATCCAGGACCGGACCATTTATGAAGACGCTTTCATTTTCGCCCCTAACCTCCACAGCATGGGCTTAATGAGTACCAGGGACTTCGAAAATTATTTTGCCCTGTTCAATCTGATGAGTTCCCTGATCGAACCTCCCGACCTTCTGATCTACCTTCGCGCTTCCATTTCCACTCTGGTGGAACAGATTCAGCAAAGGGGCAGGAAATACGAGAATAACATTCGGCTGGATTATCTGAAACACCTGAACGAAAGATATGAAGCCTGGGTGGAGACTTACAACCTGGGGAAACTGCTGATCGTTAATGTGGACAATCACAACTTTCGGGATAAACGGGAAGATTTAAGTTCCGTTATAGACAACATAAACGCGCAGATACACGGTCTGTTTTAATCGTAAGCTCAGGCTTGTATACTCACCTCTTAACCGAGCCTGCGAGCTCAGCATAGCTACATTTGTTCCATAAAGACAAATCAAAGGCCGTTTCGTTTTACATACCCTTCACATAAATGAATCGCCTGACTGAGATTGTTAAAAAAAGAACGGACTTTTTATAGCCCGTTCCGGTTATTTTCGCGTATCAGATCTTCTGATCCTATTCTGCTGCGGCTTCCCTGGGTACAAAGACCACATCCACAATATTGGCTTCATCGTAGAACTCCTTCATAACCTGAAGCACATCTTTGGTGGTGAGATTTTTGACGATATCTTCAAAATTTGACGGATCGTCAAAATTAATCCCATAAAGGTAATAGTTGTAAAGGTTTGACAGATAATATGCATTGTGCTCTTTACTCTCCTGCCTGTCTTTCACGATATTCTCCACCGTTTTGGAAAGATCTTCTTCCGAGGGTCCCTCAGCGGCCAGTCTTTCCAATTCGGCATAAACCTTCTTTTTCAGGTCGGCCGCCCTTTCGGGATCACAATCAAAATTGATTTGCATGCTTGCCTTTTCCACAGGCCATTTACTGATAGATGTCCCGATTCTCACTCCGTAGGTTCCTCCTTCTTCTTCTCTGATGGATTCCACATATCTGAGATCCAGAATCCCCTCTATAACTCTGATTACCATCTGGTTATAAGGATCATAGTTCATCTCCTGATTGATAATAATGTTCACATTAGCCTTGGGTATTGCCAGTGACATGGGGATGATCTTCTCCACTTTTCCTTCAGGTTCATTTACCTTACGATCGACCCAGGTCTCTGATCTGTCCAGGTCCCTGATTGCACCAATGTATTTCTGAGCCAGCAGTTTTACCTCTTCCTGGTCTATATTCCCTACGATGATAAAAATAAAATCACTCGCATCTGTAAATCTCTCGAGATAGACTTCCTCTATTCTGTCATAACTGACATCCTTCAGAAACTCCTGGTCAAGCACCCTGGTACGGGGATGATAATTGGTGGCGATCAGATTCAGGGAATCACCCATGACCTTCTGAGGATTATTATTCATATTTTCCACAAATGCCATATACCTGGAGATAATTGCATCATGCGCCTCCCTGTCAAATCTGGGCTGATTAAAATAAAGAAATACCAGCTGCATCATTGCCTCCATATCCTTGGGGCTGGCTTTCCCATTCAAGCCTTCACTCAGGTTTCTCAGGCTCAACTGCAGGGAAATATTCTTACCGTTCAGCATCTTCTGAAGCCCCATGGCATCAAAATCACCCACCCCGTACATCTGAATCAGCGAGCTAAGCATATCCGTGCTTGGTACATCTTCATCGCCATACAGGGAACTCCCTCCCTGGCTGTAGGCCCTGATCTCAACCTGATCCTTTTCAAAATCGGCATGTCTGAAAACCACCCGGGCCCCGTTTTCCAGGGTCCACTCCACCGCATCCAGAACTTCCAGCTTCCTTTCATTGACTATTGCTGCGGGAGACGGTTCACTTGAAACCAGCGATTCAGCCAGTGCCTCATCCTGGTAAGCTTCAATCTCTGTGTTGGCCACCTGTTCCAATATTGCCAGGGAAGCGGCCTCAGAAAGGTGTTCCACTCCTTCTCCCACGGGCCCCTGAATCACTAATACCTGGTTTTTATCGGTGATCCATTGCTGCAGCCTCTGATTGAAATCGCCCAGGGTAATGGTGGGAAGAATTGCCTGCACAGCCTGGTATGCAAAGTCCGGTGAGGGATAGGCATCCCCGTCTAAAAAATGGTCCACAAAACCATTTATATACTCTTCATTGCTGATCTTGTCCCGCTCCTTATAATATCTCTCCCACTGTGCCAGTGTCTCGGCTTTGGCACGATCCAGCTCCCCCTGGGTAAATCCATATCTCTTCACACGTTCCAGTTCGGTCATCAGGGCCGTTAAGCCCTCCTCCTCCTGGTTGGGCTTGGGAATGGTAATGGCGGTCAAAGCTTCGTAACCCCTCTCAAAGTCTCCGTAATTGATGACTCCGACCACAAAAGGCGGATCCCCCTTCTGCAACAACTCCTGGATCCGCTGTCCTATCATCGAATTAAAAAGACTGTGGATATAGCTTTCCCTGTGCCCCATAAAGGTTTCCGGGCCATCGTCTGTTTTCCGGTGGCGCACCATATAGCGTATAAGAGTCTGGTCAGCCTCCTCATCAGTTACTAATCCAAAGACCGGATTATCATGGTCAGGAATCTCATAAAACGGCCTTTCCGGGGCATTTTCTACGGCCGGAATCTTTGAAAACAGCTCGATCACTTTCTGCTCCATTTTCTCCGCATCAAAATCACCAGCCATGGCAATGGCCTGAAGATCCGTTCTGTACCACTGGTGGTAAAAATCCCGCAAGGCATTATATTCAAAATTCTCAATCACATCCAGGTCACCGATCACATCCCTCTCGGCAAACTTTGAATTGGGATACAGGTATTTCATGGAAGCCGTAAACATCCTGAACTGGGCGTTTCTCCGGGTGCGCCACTCCTCCTTGATCACCCCTCTCTCCGCATCAATCTCCTTCTCGGTGAGCAGAAGGTAGTTGGACCAGTCATTGAGGACCAACAGGCAGCTGTCGAGAATACCTGGCTTATTTACCGGCACATCTGAGAGATTATAGACGGTCTGGTTCTGACTGGTATAAGCATTGATATTCACCCCGAATGCGACCCCGTGCCGCTCCAGAAAATCGATGATCCCCTTATCCGGAAAATGCTCGGTTCCGTTGAAGGCCATATGTTCCAGGAAATGGGCCAGTCCATTCTGATGGTCCTCCTCCAGCAGGGCCCCCACATTCTGGATAATATAAAAGGAAGCCCTCTCTTTGGGCTCCTGGTTGGATTTGATGTAATAGGTCAGTCCATTGTCCAGGACCCCATAACGGACCGTCTCATCATTAGGCACAGGCGACATGGGATCCACCTGGGCCAGACTGCCTGCATATACCATGATCAGCAAAACAGCCGAAAAAATCAATTTAACTTGTTTCATATCTTTATATATTTAAAATAACTATAGATCAGCCATTATTTGGCAAAATGAAGTTAGCGAAAAATGGATCTTTATGAATGCCACGAAACAGTTTTTTTCTAATTTAACTTCTTACATTTCCGGATTAACAAACTAAAAACAGAAATCATGCATGTTTCCAGACGTAATTTCCTGAGGCTTTCCGGTGCCGGCCTGATGGCCACACAGGCCCCTTCTATATTATCGGCCCGTCAGATGCCTGCTTTCAAAGAACCAGGTATTCCCTTTCAACTAGGAATCGCCTCCTACACCTTCCGGGAGTTCAGCCTGGAGGAAAGCATTTCCATGACTGCGCGGCTTGGCATAAAAAAACTCTGTTTGAAAAGCATGCATATGCCTCTTGATGCCAGCCCCGATGAGATCAAAAAAATGGTCTCCAAAATTAATGCCGCAGGGATCGATCTTTATGCCGGAGGGGTCATTTATATGACCCGTAAGGAAGAGGTAGACCATGCTTTTGCATATGCGAAAAATGCGGGAATGAAAGTGATCGTGGGAGCCCCCGATCATGAATTGCTTGATCAATGCAATCAAAAGGTAAAGGAGACCGGAATCAAACTGGCCATCCATAACCATGGACCGGGCGACGATAAATATCCCACCCCGGAAAGTGTGTACAAACTTGTGGAAGGGATGGATCCGGGAATGGGAATTTGCGTGGATATCGGTCATACCGTCCGGATCGGTGAAGACCCCATCACCGAAACCAGGAAATACATGGACCGGGTACATGACATTCATATCAAGGATGAAGACAAAGCCGATCCTGCCGGCAATACCTGTGAAATCGGTCATGGAGTCATTGACATCCCTGGCTTTCTGAACATGTTGCTTGAAGAGAAATACAGCAAAGTAGTCAGTTTCGAATATGAAAAAGACGGGAAGGATCCCCTGGCCGGGCTGGCTGAATCGGTGGGTTATGTGAGGGGAATTCTCAGGATGCTCTCTGCATAGATCTTCTGTGAATCAATAAGGCCCGGAAGTTCCGGGCCTTGCAGCTCCCCAGGTAGGACTTGAACCTACGACCTACGGATTAACAGTCCGCCGCTCTAACCAACTGAGCTACTGAGGAATTTTTCAGTCTTTTCAACTGTGCCTGATTAAGCGACGCAAAAATAATCGCTTTTACCCAATAAAACAAACATTTCAAAAAAACCTTGCATACAAAACTCCGTAAACAGCCTTAGAGTTATAATAGCCCTATATTTGTACGAAAACCAGAACAGATGACTAAAGTACTAGGAATGGGGAATGCCCTGGTGGATATTATTACCCGGATTGAAGATGACAAAATGCTGGATATTTTTGGTTTGCCCAAAGGAAGCATGACACTGGTGGATCTGGATACTTCCAATTTTATTCATGCCGAAACCGCCGGAATGTCCAAGTCCAGAGCCTCCGGAGGATCTGCAGCCAATACCATTCATGGCCTGTCCCACCTGGGTGTTGAAACCGGGTTCGTGGGAACCGTGGGAAATGATGATATGGGAAAGTTCTTCAAAAAAGACATGGAGGTCAATAAGATAAAGCCCATTCTTTTCCGGACCATGAACGAAACAGGCAGAGCCATGGCCTTGATTTCCAAGGATTCTGAAAGAACATTTGCGACCTATCTGGGCGCTGCCGTGGATCTCTCGGCAGACGACATTGCCCAGGAAATATTCAAAGAATATGACTATTTCTATATTGAAGGTTACCTGGTACAGGACCGTATGTTGTTTGAAAAAGCACTGCGGCTTGCAGCGAATTCCGGGCTGAAAATCTGTCTGGACCTGGCCAGTTATAATATCGTGGATGAGAATGTGGACTTTTTCAAATCCATGATTTCTACGTATGTGGATCTATTATTTGCCAATGAGGAAGAGATCAGGGCCCTGACTGGCTTATCACCGGAAAAAGGCGCCATGGAAGTCCGGGAGATTTGTGATCTTGTGGTGATAAAACTGGGTGCAGAAGGGTCCTTCTGTGTTTGTAAGGAAGGCATGGTAAGAATTGGTGTCAGACCTTCGAAAGCCATTGATACAACAGGTGCGGGGGACCTGTATTCCGCCGGTTTTATTTATGGGTATATGAAAGGCCTTCCTGCTGAAACCTGTGGCCAGATGGGGGCCATTCTGGCTGGCAGGGTCATAGAACTGATTGGTGCAAAGATGAATGAATCCAATTGGGAAAATCTGCGCAGGGAGATCCATGCACTTGAGGCTTAAAGCCCGCTTCGAAACCTGACCTGGTAACCACCGAATTTCCTCATATTGATTACCAGGTTCCGGTCCAGCATCAGGTATTGTCCTTTGATGCCTGTCAGTTCTCCGGAAACAACCGGATCCTTATCAAAATTAAGACTTCTGACCTTTTCCGGGTATTGAATGACCGGGTATTCCAGCTCAATCTCCTGTATATCCTTTGTAAGATAAATGGCCAGTTCTGAGGGTATCAGGGCCGAAAGACGATGTTTCTCCTTAAGCAGGTCTATGCTTCCCGGAGCAGATCCGGATACCATTTTCCGCCAGTTCGTTTTATCCGCAATATGCTTCTTCAGGGCAACTTCAATCAAACCGGCCGTAAATCGATTCGGGGTTCTTGCCAATGTTAAGGCCCGTACAGCTCCCTGGTCGATCCAGCGGGTGGGGATCTGGGTGGATCGGGTTACCCCCACTTTGATTCCACTGGTTTCTGACAGATAAACGATATGATCAATCAGGCAGTGACAGGCCGCATATTCCATATCCCGCGCCATCCCTTCATGGGCCCTGCATAATTCCGGCCGCAACACACATTCCTCAGTCTCCGGAGCGCTGATAAAACAGCGATAACAGTAGCCCTGGGCAAAAGACTTGCCGGTCGCACGGCCACACTTAATACAGTGGATATGGCCCGTGTACTCCATCCTAACGGCAGTGCCCAGCAGCTCATTCATCTTCACTCTATGCTCACCCAGGGGCAAAGTGTACTCTACCACCTTCCCCTGAAACGACTCCATCTTCCTGATGTTTCCAGCATATTCCACACTCCGAATATAAGAAAATTAATATTTTTTTCATTTATTTACTACTATGTATTGCATGGTATTAATATATTTATATATCTTTGTATTGTAATATTGCTTGCATAGACATATAGCTTGAGAAATATAGTAGTATAAAAAATGGAGACCTATGAATATTGATAACGCAAAAGCACAGATGCGGAAGGGTATCCTGGAGTATTGCATTTTATCCATCCTGGGTAAGAAAGACCTCTATACTTCAGATATCATCAATGCCTTGAAGGAAAATGACCTGATAGTCGTTGAAGGCACCCTCTACCCACTGCTGACCCGGCAGAAAAATGCCGGACTGCTCAAATACAGATGGGAGGAAAGTACCCAGGGCCCTCCAAGAAAATACTACAGCCTGACAGAGATCGGAAGGTCCTATTTGAAAGAGCTGGATGATTCCTGGGATGCCCTGATCAGCTCGGTAAAATCAATTAAGAACTACAAATAAAGCCATATACCATGAAGAAAGCGATCAAAATCAATTTAAGCGGAATCATCTTCCATATTGATGAGGATGCTTATGAAAAACTAAAAACCTACCTGGATACCATCAGCAGGCATTTCTCCAACAAACAGGAAAGCAAAGAGATTATTGATGATATTGAGGCGAGAATTGCTGAGTTGTTCCAGGAGCGGATCACGGAGGAAGCGCAGGTAATTACTCTTTCAATTGTTAACGAAGTAATCGATATCATGGGTAATCCGGAGGACATTGCAGATTCCGGTGAAGAGGCTGAACAACGTACCTTTCATGATTCATATTACAAAAGCAGGAGGCTCTTTCGCGATCCTGAGAATTCTGTCATTGGGGGTGTCTGTGGAGGCCTTTCTGCCTATTTCAGTGTGGATCCGGTAATTTTCCGCTTATTGTTTGTGATCTTCTTCTTTGCAGGCGGAGCTTCTATCCTGGTCTACGTGATTCTCTGGATCGTTCTGCCCAAAGCTGAAACTGCAGCACAAAAGCTGGAAATGCGCGGAGAGAAAGTGAATGTATCCAACCTGGAAAAAAAAATTCGTGAAGAATACGACCAGGTAAAGGACAATGTTAAAGAAGGATACTCGAAAGCCCGGAATTCTGAAACCTACCAAAGGACAGAAAGGGCCGCGTCGGATTTTTTCGACGTTTTGGGAAAAATACTTCTGGTGTTTGTTAAGGTCATCTTAATTATCATCGGAACCAGCCTGGTTATTGCAGGTATTGGGCTTCTGATCGGACTAATCGCCCTTCCATTTGTTGGAATACATATGTTTCCGTTCGAATCGTACCATTTTTCCCTGGGTGATATCCTGGTGCCTTTTACAGACCCTGTCTCCGTGACCCTTCTGGTCATTTCGATTTCACTGATATTTCTGATTCCCGTTGCAGCCATGCTCTATGGATTAATAAAACTGATCTTCAACATAAAGACCAGGAACCGGGGACTGACCTTTGGGGCTCTTACCCTGTGGATCGTGAGCCTGTTATGCATTATAGGTATCGTGGCCTTTGAAAGTACTAACTATTCCAATTTTGGCCGGGAAAGTTTCTCCCAGGAGCTGCTTACAAACAGCGATACACTTTATATTACTGTTAACGAAAGCCAGGATGACTATCTGGATGACGAATCCATCATTGATTTGGATGACAGATGGTTCCTTCTGGAGGATGCAGATGCTTTCTACGGGAGAATCAGCCTGGATATTGAGAGAACGGAAGGAGAAGAATTCCTGCTTGAAATTGAAAAGGAGTCAAAGGGAAGATCCAGGGAACATGCCAGCGAAAACGCTACCCATATAGATTACCACTTCCGCACTACAGGGAACACGCTGGTACTGGATCCCTATTTCTCCGTGGACCTCGATCACAAGTGGAGATTCCCCAGGGTGGAAACCATGGTCAGGGTTCCGGAAGGTAAAGTGGTTGTGCTCGATCGTCAGATCAGGGACATTCTGGAAGGTGTCCGCAATGTGGATCGCCTCTCCGATTGGAATATGGCTGGGAAATCCTGGAAAATGACCGAGGAAGGCCTGGAAAAAATTGCAAATTAATTTTAATATTTTGTATATTTGCCTCCCGGTTTTCGCAACCACCTCTGACCCGTGGTGTAATTGGCAACACGTCTGATTTTGGTTCAGAAGAGTCCAGGTTCGAGCCCTGGCGGGTCAACAGAGTAAAAACAATACGCCCTTTCTTACAACAAGAAGGGGCGTTTTATACGTATAGAACCTGTGATAATCTGATTCTTAAGCGTTTACACAAAAACATACAGACATATTGTTATAAACTAATTACTTGTTGTTTTACAAAACAATATCGCCATCGCCCTGGCCCAATAAATTTCGTAAAATATTTAAGAGATTTTATACATTTGAACATAGGTCAATGCATGCCAATTAAAATGATCCAACATGAAAAATTCAGTTTTTATTTTTGCCCTGGCTTTCATATCCGCCGGTGTCTTTGGTCAGAAAGTTAATTTTTCCGGAGAGTGGAAACTCAATGATCAGAAAAGTGAATTGGGTGATCAGTTCAGCCTGGCTCCCCTGGCCATGACCGTGGAGCATAAAAAAAAGACACTGGACCTGACCAATATCAGTGAATGGGATGGACAGGAATACGAAAGCAAAACCCACTACACCCTGGACGGAGCTGAATGTGAAAATATTGGCTTCATGGAATCTGTTACCAAATCGACAGCCGCTTTCGATAAAAAGGCCAAAACCCTGACAATTGTCACCAAAGGATCTGTGGAGGGGATGGACTATACACTTACCCAGGTCATGTCTATGAACGAGGGAAGCCTGCTGGTGGAGTCTGAAGCAGCTTCGGATATGGGAGAGATGTTTGAGACCTTTGTATTTGATAAAAAACAGCCTTGATTCAGACAGTATCTCCTGAACATAACAATCACAAATGCTTAATAATAGCAGCCGTTTCAGCAGGAACGGCTGCTTTCATTTGATAAATTCCTGAATGATCAAATGAATATTGTATTAGCTTTGTATAAACCGCTTACTGATGATGCTAAAAAGAGCTCTGTATCTGGCCATATTTCTTTTTGTATCCCTTTCCGTTGAGGCACAGATTAATGTCTACATGGGAGGGAATCTGCAGAGGAATTTCTCCCGGATCAGGGGGGACGAGGCTACCCGGGAACCCGGGTTCGGGGGAGGTGTAAATTTTGTTTACTGGGAATATGAATACTGGTTTCTGAAGGCTGGAATCGACTATAATCGACGAAACTCCTCGGCCCTGGACTACCCGGATGATTATGGCATCACACCAGTGGGCCCGGATGATAAGATCCAAATCACTTTTACGGAGCAGACTCTTGGAATTCCCTTGGTTTTGTATTTTCGCCCCCTTGAATCGAACGGCAATACCTTACTGCTTACCGGCTCGATGAATACCATGATGGTGGTCGGCTTAAAAGAAAACTCCGAGGAATATGGTGAAACTACACTGAAAGGGGACGGCATTAAAAACCGAATAAAATCGAGCCTTGGGATAGGGATTGGATATCAGCGTCAACTGGATAAGCAGATGTTCCTGAATCTGGTGCCTTCATACAATATCGATCTGAGGGGAGACCGGAGTTTCAATTCCATAAGCATTACCCTTGAATTGATTTTTGGCGTTTATTGAGCCGCTTTTCACTCCGGAAAACACAGGATCTGATGGCTATGGAGTTCTCTTCGAAACTTTTTTGATAAACCCCCGGTAAGCCCGTCAAGCTCCTTCCAGTACCTTTTACTATGGTCGGGAATCCGGGTATGTACCAGTTCATGCAGTATCACGTAATCGGACAGGTGTCCGGGAAGCATGATCAGCCAACTGTTCAGATTGATGCTTTTCCGGGCTGTACAGCTACCCCACCGGGTTTTCATCTTCCGGATCTTTAATCCGGTAATCGTATAACCATGTAAATCAGACAGTTCTGCCACCCTGCCAGGCAGATAACGCCGTGCCTCCTCCCCCAGTAGCCGCCAGACAGCCTCCTCCACACTCTTTTCACCCCTAAGCAGTTGTACTTGAAATTCCCGGTCTCTGATCCAAATACGGCCCCCTTCAGGAGGAAGCGTTTTGTTGCAATCCCTGTGATTCAACCCATCAAGTCGCTTCAGGACCCATTGCTGCTTTGAAAGAAAAAAGCTCTCTGCCCTTCTTTGACTCAAATGACGTGGAATGGTCACCCTCACCTTCCCCTGCTGATTAATCCGTATGGCCAGATTCTTGGCACGACTGTTTTTCACATAACAAACTTCCCCAATCCCTTTATAATGCAATATATTTTGAGTTTTTTGCATCCAGTTTAAATGCTTATCTATACCTTTAACAACTCTTTTAAAAAAAAGAATATAATGATTCGAAAATCAATCATGCTCTCTTTTGTACTGCTGACAACAGGTTTTTCTCTGGCTGCACAGCAACCCTGGTCGCTGGAGGATTGCATTCAGTACGCCATGGAAAACAACATTCAGATCAAACAAGCAGTTTTGAACACCGAATATAATGAAAACCTGCTAACGCAGTCAAAGCTGGGACAAATTCCAAGCCTGAACGGGAGTGCAAATTACAGCTTTTCCTGGGGACGTGCCCTGGACCAGACCACCTACCAGTTTACCGATAACCAGCAGATAAACTCTGTCAACATAGGGCTCCGGTCAACTGCAAACTTGTTTAACGGCTTACAGGTGAGAAACACCATCCTGCAAAACCAACTGGACCTGATGGCCAGTTACCAGGATGTTCAAAAAGTTAGAAATGATATCTCCCTCAACATTGCCGCGGCCTATCTGAACATCATGTTCAACCAGGAACTCCTGGCCGTTACCCGAAGTCAGCTGGATATTACCGGTCAGCAGCTGGAGCGTACCAATAAAATGGTAGAGGCAGGCAAGCTTGCCAGGGGCAATGCGCTGGAGCTGCAGGCTCAGTATGCTTCTGAAGAACTGAACCTTGTTAATGCGGAAAACCAACTTTCCATCTCCCTGCTGAATTTGCAGCAGATTCTGGATCTACCCATCGATACGGCTTTTGAGGTAGAAATCCCCGTACTGAAAGATCCGGATGAAAACCCCTTGCTTATCAATACACTAGAGGTATACCGCATTGCAGAACAGGATATGCCCGAGATTAAAAGTGCCATGTTGAGCCTGGAGAGTGCCGAAAAAGGGCTGGCCATCGCCAAGGGAAGAAGGTCACCCCAGTTGAGCCTGTCGGCCAACTATAATTCGGGGTACTCGGATATTCGCGAACAGGTAATTGATCTGGGCCCTCCTCAGCAAATCCCAATCGGGGAGACAGTAGGTGGGGAAGGTGTCGTTTCCTATCCACAGGGAATGCCCATTTACGGGGCCTACCCGTTTTTTGAACAGGTCAGGGAGAATACCTCTGCCGGAATTGGTCTTGGATTGACCATTCCCATATTCAACGGCTGGAGCACCAATACCAGTATTGCCAACGCCAGGATCATGCATGAAAATGCAAAGCTTGACCTGCAAAGTAAGAAGCTCACCCTTTATGCAACGATTCAGCAGGCCTACGCGGACGCCCTGGCGGCTCTGAAAAAATTCAAGGCCACCCAAAAGGCGCTGATCTCCATGGAGGAGTCATTCAAATACACCGAAAAGAAATTCGAAGTCGGACTGGTAAATACGGTGGATTATAACATATCAAAGAACCAGCTGATTGCCACGCAGTCCGATTTGCTCCAGGCCAAATACGATTTTATTTTCAGAACAAAAATTCTCAATTTCTATCAAGGAGAAGTCATCACCCTTTAAGCTTTCAAATCAATGAAATCAAAAAGATCAATTATCATCATAGTAATCTCCGCAGTTGTCATCCTGAGTATACTTGGAATCGGAAAAAAGAAGGGATGGTTCGGAGATGAGGGATACCTCAAGGTTGCAGTTGAAAAAGGTATTGAAAGAGAGATTGTAGAGGTCATCACCGCCAACGGGAAGATCCAACCCGAGACGGAAGTGGCAATTTCGCCTGATGTATCGGGCGAAATTGTGGAACTGGTTGTCAACGAGGGCGACGAGATCCGGAAAGGACAATACCTGCTTAAAATCAAGCCGGAAGCCTATCAGATGGCCCGGAACCGGGCCGAAGCCTCTCTGAACAATGCCAGGGCCCGGCAAAAGCAGGTGGAAGCTCAGTTGGAGATGGCCAGCCTGGATTATCAAAGAAACAAACAACTATACGAAGAAGAAGCTATTTCAGCCGCCGAATTTGAACAAACCCTCACGACTTACAATGCTACTCTTGCTGAGAAGGAAGCAGCTGAGTTTTCGGTTATGAGCGCTCAGGCCACCCTGAACGAGGCAGATGAGAGCCTGACCAAAACTTCTGTTTATGCTCCGATGACCGGCACCATTTCGAGCCTTTCTGTGGAACTTGGCGAACGTGTGGTAGGAACCTCCATGATGTCGGGTACAGAAATGCTCCGGATTGCAGATTTAAACCGAATGGAGGTGGAAGTGGAGGTAAATGAGAACGATATTGTCCGGGTAAGCCATTGGGATACGGCCATGATCGAGGTGGATGCCTATCCCGACACGCGTTTCAGGGGTGTGGTTTCCGAAATTCCGGTCTCGGCCAATACGACCGGTGTCACCACGGATCAGGTCACCAATTTTATGGTAAAGATCCTGCTTCTGACAGAGTCCTATGAAGATAAAATCTCCGATGGCAACCCCTATCCGCTGCGGCCCGGAATGTCGGCAACAGCCGACATCCAGACGGACCGTAAAACGGGCATTTATTCCATCCCCATCCAGGCGGTGACCACCAGGATGGATACTACAGGATCCGCTTCCATACAAGAAGATCAGCAACTTGGTCAGCTTAGCTCGGACGGAACAGTCAGCAATGTATCAGTGCCTTCCGGGGCAGAGGCTCCGAGCGATGAACCTATGGTAGTGGTCTTTGTGGTTTCCGAAGGAAAAGCATGGATGAAAAAGGTTAAAACCGGTATCCAGGATAACAATTATATTGAAGTTACTGAAGGCCTTGAAAAAGATGTAGATATTGTTGTAGCGCCCTATTCAGCCATATCAAGGCAATTAAAAAACGATATGAGTGTAGAGGTGGTAAGCGAGGAAGAGCTCTTCGAGGGCGATAAAAAGAGAAGAGACTAAGATCGTATGACCGGCCCCCTTATTTTACATATTGAAACAGCCACCGATATCTGTTCGGTTGCTCTTTCAAAAGGGAACCGGCAACTTTCACTTGTAGAAAGCGGTCAGGAACGCTCACATGCAAGCCTGCTAAATGCCTTTATAAGAAAGGTCCTGGCAGAAGCCGGAAAGGATTTCAAAGATCTGGATGGGGTTGCTGTAAGCAAAGGACCGGGATCATATACCGGCCTGAGAATAGGCGTTTCCACAGCAAAAGGAATCGCCTATGCCCTTGAAATCCCCTTGCTTTCTGCGGGGACCCTGGAAAATATGGCCAGCGGAGTGGTGTCCGGTGCCAGAGGGAAAGAGTTGATTGCCCTTCATGGTGATCAACTGTTGTTCTGTCCCATGCTTGATGCCCGCAGAATGGAGGTATACGCTGGTTTTTACACCAAAGAAACGGACCTTTTCAGGGAAGTGACAGCCGATATTATTGAGAACGACAGTTATAAACGTATCCTGGAATCACATCCTGTTGTTTTTTTTGGCAGCGGTGCAGAAAAATGTAAGGTGCACCTGGAACATTCAAATGCTCACTTTTTGGATGGAATCCATCCTACGGCAAGCTCCATGATCGCGCCGGTTCAAAAAAAATATAAGAAGCAACAATTTGAGAATGTTGCCTATTTTGAACCCTTTTACCTGAAAGATTTCATAGCCACCATACCAAAGAAAAAGGTATTGTAGCCCTTACATACATCAAATATTATATTGATATATTTACATAATAGACTGATCATATGGCAACAACAGCAGATTTCAGGAACGGATTATGCCTTGAGTTTAATAACGACCTCTATACCATCGTACAATTTCAACATGTAAAACCAGGGAAAGGCCCTGCCTTTGTCAGAACAAAGCTAAAGAGTCTGACCACGGGTAAAGTGGTTGAGAATACTTTTTCAGCAGGGGTCAAGGTTAATACTGCCCGGGTAGAGAGAAGGCCTTACCAGTATCTTTATACCGACGACCTGGGCATGAACTTCATGCACCTGGAGACCTTCGAGCAGATCTCTTTACAGGCTAATATGATTGAAAATGCTGATCTGATGAAAGAGGGTCAGGCTGTGGAGATTGTTGTTCATGCAGATACGGAAACACCCCTTACCGTTGATCTGCCTCCCTTTGTTGAACTTCAGGTAAGCTATACAGAACCAGGAGAAAAAGGGAATACAGCCTCCACCTCTGCCCAGAAACCGGCAGAACTGGAAACAGGTGCAAAGATCATGGTCCCTCTGTTTATTGATTCCGGGGAGATGATCAAAGTGGATACAAGGGATCGTTCTTACTCTGAACGCGTAAAAAAATAGCACAAAGTCGATCTCATGGGTAAATTTTCTGATAACCGGCTGAAACTATCCACATTCAAGCTAAATGCCCTGCTTGATATCACACTGGCCATTAACGACAATGTTTCGATCAGTGAACTTATACGCCGCTACGAGAAATTGCTCACAGACGATCTGGATATCGGAAAGGTAATTGTCCTGAAACTTTCGGATAAGTGGGAGTGTCTGCTAAACTCCGGTTTCGGGCGCAGATTTTTTGAACAGGTCCATATGGAAAGGGATCTCCTGCCCTTTGGTGAGATTTCATTTATTACCTCAGAACCTCAGCATTTCCCGGAGCTGGTAGATATTGTCATCCCTGTATCGCATAAGGATGAAGCTATCGCCTTTGTACTGATCGGAGATATTGAAGAGGAGGGCGAAGGGGTCAGCCCCATAATTAAGCACCTCCGGTTCATTCAGACACTCTCCAATATTATTGTGGTTGCCATTGAAAATAAGAGATTGTTCCAGGAAACCCTGAGGCAGGAAGCCCTGAAACGGGAAATGGAGCTGGCCAGCAAGATGCAGAACATGTTGATCCCGGCCAATGAAAAGCTCCCTTCCAATGAACATATCGATATGAAAGCCTTTTACCATCCTCATTTTGAGGTGGGTGGCGACTATTACGATGTGATCCAGCTAAGCAAGGATGAAGTTGGATTCTGTATTGCCGATGTATCCGGAAAAGGAATCTCAGCAGCCATCCTGATGTCCAATTTCCAGGCCAACCTGCGTGCACTTTTTACTGCCGAACAGGGGCTCACCGATACCCTCCACCGCTTGAATACCACCGTGATGAATAGTGCCAAAGGAGAAAAATTCATTACGCTGTTCATCGCCAGGTATCACTATAAAACCAGGGAACTAAAGTATGTGAATGCGGGGCACAATCCGCCCCTGCTCTACGAGCCGGGATCAGAAAGACTGACACCACTGGCCAGCGGTTGCGTGGGAATGGGCATGCTGGACGAACTTCCCTTTGTGAATGAAGCAGTAATCATCATGGAGGAACCTGCCAAACTTTTCTGCTACACAGATGGACTGGTGGAGGTTATCCAGGATGCTGGCATTGAGTTTGGAACCGATAATCTGGAAAAGGAGCTTAAAAACAGTAATCCGTTGGAAGAGAATATCCGGACCATCATTAAAAATCAGAAGATCCTGGAGGGTTCTGCTTCAATCTTTGACGATATCTCCATTATCGGAGCTCAGTTTCCAGGAAAACAGGGCTTTCGCTAAGCGCTCTCTTCTTCCTCATCCGGCTGTTCGCGGTGGTAGATGTCCATGGCCACCAACATCGCCGTAAATCCCCAGAACAAAACCGAGATTTTATCCGTATCCAGGAAATTATTTAACACCCCGTGCAGGTAATAAGATACCAGTCCTACCAGCACAGCCATCGAGAAAACCCTGATGGAGCGTTTTTTTGATCTGCCAATAACCCGTATACCCGTGTAGATACTTGTCCCGATCACCAGTAAGATGCTCAGCAATCCAAAAAGACCGGCCTCTGCCAGCGGCCCCAGGTACTCACTGTGAGCATTCCCCATGGTGCCAAAATCGGTACTGATGCGGGTTTTTTCATAAGACCGCTGATAGGGCCCATACTCGAACTGGTAGGTTCCCGGACCAAAACCGAAAAGTGGTTTGTCTCTCCACATCCTGAAGGCACAACTCCACCGGTTAAGTCTCTCCAGATTCGATTGATCGGTGGTGATATTTGAAATAGACCGGACATGTTCTGTGAGCTCACCGGAGGATTCTACCCGGTTCTGTTCCAGTTTTATAATCAATTCCGCACGAAGGGAGAAGAAGAGCCCCAGCAGGATAAGCATCCCCAGCAGAACAATTTCAAACCGGATCTTTAACTTAAGAATGGCCCAGAATCCAAACGATGCCAGGATACTCAGCCAGGTGGCTCTTGTATAGGAAACCACCGTTGCAAGAATAAACAGCAAAATCAATAAAGCCATCAGGACTCTCGTGTTGATATCTTCTCGCTTAATAAACAGGAAAAAAGCTGCCAGTACGGGAAGGATAAAGCCCAGAGTGGCACCGTACGAGGTGTGGTCCTTATAAAACGGACTGGCCATTGAATGAGCCATCACCTGATTATTCAGTCCGTATGGAATGTGGTTAATCAGGGTATAGATAATGACTCCGGTAAAAGCAATGATAAAGAGCCACACATAAGTATGCATGCGTTTCTCTTCCCGGAATAACTGGGTAGCCAGAATGTAGAATCCTGCAATAAACCATAGTCTTGAAACAAGCATCTTGAAAGAAACCAGTATATCGGTACTGGTGAGACAAGTGATAAATAACCAGCCCAGATGAAAATAGACGGCCAGAGTTACCGGGTGCCGGAGAACTTTCAGATCCATCCTGTCACCCATCAGATATTTTATCAGGTAAAGTAACAGCAGGCCGGCGAGCAAGGGCTCTGTTGGAAGATACATATCGATGGAGAGCCCCTCAACCAGCCTGCTCAAAGGGATGGAGACCGGGACAAAAAGCACGATAACCAGCAGGTACTTATCAAGGGCTACGATGGCCAGAGCCAGAAACAACAAAATAGCAGGCAGCAGGGGGATAAAAAATAACTCCAGAGCAAGCATGATGGTGTTCAGGGCTATGAAAGAGAGCAGGATCCCCCATAAAAGAGCCTGCGGATACCTGGACTGGATTCCGTTTATCATTTTTCTTCCTGAATGGCCACCCTGGCCCTGACATTATCGATTATAATGAGAACGATCAAAGCAAACAAGAGGGAAGCAAATGTCGATACCAGGACAATCAACGATTTATTGGGATATGCCTTCTTCTCCGAGGGATAGGCCTCTTCGACCACAAATTTGTGAGGAAGGTTCTGTTCAGCTTCAAGTCTGGCTTCCTTATATTTAAAATTCAGATCCGAAACCAGACTGGTTTCATAGCGAAGCATATTCATCATCGTGATATAAAGAGCACCGTTCTCCGAAATGGTCCTTACCAGGTTATTGGCCGGATCCCCGCTGGTCTTCACATTTTCAGAGACCCTGGCACTCAGCATATCCATGGAATCCTTTAACACGTCCAGGTTGCGTGCGGCCTCCAGATACTCCTTCTCTACCAGGCGGTAAGCCTCCCAGGTACGCTCCTTGATCATGCTGTTATATACTGTATCCACCAGATCTGAAATATCATTGGCAATATTTGCGGCAAACCCGGGATCTTTGTCCCTCACCGAAATCTCAACCGACATATATTCGGTGAGACGAAAATTAATATTGGATTTATACTTCTCGTATAAGCGGGTCAGAGGATATTTCTCACTGGCACTGATTTCATAATGCTCCATCAGATTATATTTCTGAATAATACGGGTGCGAATGGGTTCTGAATTTAATACCTGCAGGAGCTGTTCGGCCTGCTGCTCCTCCCCGAAACCGTGAACATTCTGCCGTCCGGAATAATTTTGCGAAAGCAGGTCCTTGGAAATGGAGGTGCCGGAAGCCGGAAACATAATAACCGAAGACTGGAACATGGGAGTGATAAGCAGCGAAACGACGACGGAAGCGATCGCGGCAATTATTCCAACCCCCATCAATATGAATTTTTTCTTCCAGATATAGATCAGTAAATCCACAGAGCTGAAATTATAAGCTGCTTGCCTGGCTTTTTCCATATCAATGCACGTTATTGTTCTTTAACCCGTATGAGATAGTAATTCTTTTTCCCTTTCTGAACCAGTAAATACTTCTTATTGATAAAATCTTCGCTGGTAATAAGCTGGTGCGGTCCGGATAACTTCTGCTTATTAATACTGACCCCACCTCCCAGCACCATTCTCCTGGCTTCTCCCTTGGAGCTGAAAACTTCTGTTTCCACAGCCAGCAGATCCAGTACATCTCTTTGCTTATCTGCCGAATTTACCTCAAACTGAGGCACTCCTTCAAAAACAGAAAGAAACACATCCTCTCTGATCTTCTTCAGTGACTCGGTGGTCCCTTTCCCAAATAAAATGTCAGAGGCCTCCACTGCCATCTCATACTCTTCGCGGGAATGAACCATAACCGTAATTTCTTCTGCCAGCCTTTTCTGCATCACCCTGATATGAGGGGCCTCCGCATGCTCAGTGATAAGTGTTTCTATCTCCTCCCGCTTCAGCATGGTGAAGATCTTCAGATATTTTTCGGCATCCTCATCCGAAACGTTGAGCCAGAACTGATAAAATTTATAAGGCGTAGTGCGCCCGGGATCGAGCCAGACATTCCCATCTTCTGTCTTGCCGAACTTTCCTCCGTCAGCTTTGGTTATCAAGGGCCATGTAAGGGCAAAAGCCTCCCCTTTTTCTATGCGCCTGATAAGCTCGGTACCCGTAACAATATTACCCCACTGGTCGGAACCTCCCATTTGAAGTTTGCATTGAAAATCCCTGTACAGGACCTGGAAATCGTAGCCCTGTACCAGCTGGTAAGTAAATTCTGTAAAGGACATTCCCGATTTGCTGTCCGATCCAAGCCTCTTCTTTACCGAATCCTTTGCCATCATGTAATTTACGGTAATATGCTTCCCGATATCCCGGATGAATCCCAGGAAGGTGAACTCTTTCATCCAGTCGTAGTTGTTCACCATCAGAGCCCTGTTAGCGCCTTCCGTCTCAAAATCCAGGAACCTAGCAATCTGCTTTTTCAACGCTTCCTGGTTTATTCTCAGTGTGGACTCATCCAGCAAGTTACGTTCCTGGGACTTCCCGCTGGGATCTCCGATCATACCTGTGGCCCCCCCCACCAGGGCGATGGGCCTGTGACCCGCATGTTGAAGCCGCTTGAGCATCATGACCCCCACCATATGGCCGATATGAAGCGAATCGGCCGTTGGGTCAATGCCTACATAAGCGGTCACCTGTTCCCTGCCCAGCAGCTCTTCGGTACCAGGCATTATATCGTGAATCATGCCTCTCCACTTCAACTCTTCGACCAGATTTTTATCCATTGAAATCTTTCCCATCTTTTAAGCCATTATCTTACTAACCCATTAAGCTTCATTATATTGTAACAGGGACTACATTTTCCTTTTCCTTCTTGTTCTTTGGAATAAACTCCTTCCAATCCTGCCTTTTTAAATAGGGGAAAACCGCTGGTGCAAAAGCCGACAGGGGATCATAAAGAATAGAGCCCTCGATACGCTCTGGTTTAATAATCTGCCTTTCCTGGTTGACCTGGTTTACGGGCCAGAGTATCATACTGATTACAAAAGCGGTCACCAGCAGTCCAAATCCCATGCCCAGTAAGCGGTTTACCAGACTGAGTGCAACGGCTTTAATTAGTTTCTCCACTAAAAAAGCCACCAGATGCACAAGCAGGACCACGGAGACAAAAGCCACGGAAAAGGCAATAACATTCATATACTCGGGTGAGATATCAAAAAGCGAATCGAGCAGCGAAGCAAAGACAGGTCGCAACCTGATGGCAGCAAAGATTCCCAGCAGCAGGGCCGCCAGGGAGGCTGCCATATGTATCAAACCCTTCTTAAAACCCCTGTAGATCGCAAAAAGCAAGGGAACCAGAAATATTATATCCAGGATATTCATGCGGGTATATCAGACGCACAAATAAACGGAAATCTTTGGAGATTTGATAATATTTTTGTTTGCGTTGGATCAAAAAAAAACAGATATTGACTGGTGAAAACATGCTTTTATGGAGATCCGGAAATTTAGAAAGGAGTACGACCTGGAACTAATACCCACTTCACACGAAGGGATCCTTCCGGGTGATCTGGTATGGGACCCCATCCTGGGTCCGCCCAGTTTCTCCCGGAAAGGAATGCCCAATACCATCTATACGGCCTTTCTGGATGCCGGACTTGTTAGTGAAAATGACTGGGAAGAATTCAGGAAAGAGAACCAGGAGACTCCTCTGGCGAATGCCCATTTTGCAACACGAAATGTGGATGTAAGTGTTGAGTTTATACAGGAGCTGCAGCACCCGAAAATTGGAAGGATCAGCGGTGAATTCAGGACTGAAAAAATTAGTAAGTTCACTTTTGGGGACCTGCAGATGAGAAAGATGAGCGATTTGATGCGCATAAAAATTGATCAGTTCCTGGAACAGATGAGGGCCTCCCGCTGGAGGGAATATGACGGAAGCATCCGGAGGGTCTTTTTGATTACAGAACTCTATTACGGGACCATCCATATGGTGATTGAAAAACAGTTCCGTACAGAACTGGAGGCCAGCATGAAAAAAGCGGACCTGATAGCCTCCGGAAAATCTGAAGGGAGCCATGCGGTGGAGTATGAGTTCTCGCACGACAATGTTCCCTTTGCCATGCGGATCGAAAGAGTTCGTAAATTCAATGGTTAATCCAGGGGCAGAAGATCCAGGACCTGGTGTAGTTCTTCCACCTGAAAGAAACGGGCCGATTCAGGGACCTTTTCCATCTCTTCATGTGCCCAGGTGGTATGATAGGGAACATACACTCCCCAGGCCCCCAGTTCCAGGGGTGGAATAATATCCGATCTTAGAGAGTTCCCGATCATCAGAAAGGCTTGCGGAGCAATATCCAGATGTTTAAGAAGTTGCACATACTGCTGCTCTTTCTTATCGCTCATAACCTCGATATGGTGAAAATAATCCGCAATCCCGGAACGTTTCATCTTTCTCTCCTGATCCAGAAGGTCTCCTTTGGTCGCCACTATCAGCCTGTACCTGGGGACAAGCGTTTTTAAAACTGTTTTGACATCGTCGAGTAACTCAATGGGACGTTCCATCATGGATTTTCCAATACCAATGATACGGTTTATATCTCTGGTAGATACACCACCGTCTGTCAGTTGAATGGCACATTCAACCAGCGAGAGCATAAAAGCCTTAATCCCATAACCGTAAAGCCCGAGATTTGCAATTTCTGTTTCAAAAAGCGCACCGGCAATATTGCCGTTGACCCCATAGGAGGTAACCAGCCGGACAAACTGTTCCTCAGCTTCCTTGTAATAGGGTTCATTGACCCACAGGGTATCATCTGCATCAAAACCGATTACTTTAATCCCTTTAATCATCCGCTTCAGTTTTTCGAAGAGGCAAAGGTAATCATTATGGACCGATGGGCCCCAAATCTCTCGGAATGATATCCTCACGGGTAACTGTAAGGCTTCTCATATGAACAGCCTCCCCCTTGCCGGAATCCGTGAAAAAGCCCATTCCTGTAAGCCTTCCGCTAATGGTCGACCCGGAATCGATCCCCACCGATACTACCTTCCCCCCGTGTCCGTCCATTCGGAAGGCCAGATCATCCCCCACAAAATGATAATGAGAATAATCGAATGCCTCAACAAAGCGTTTCAGCTTCAGGGTGGGGGTATGCCCGTGTACCACCAGATATCCCTTCCAAAGCTCTGAAGAGCATTCAAAGAAGTCCTCCCTGGTCCACAGAAAGGAGTCACCCGGCTCCAGATGTTTATCCAGCATATACTGTTGCAGATCCAGGTAGTCTTTCAGGAGCAGCTGATCGGCTACTGGTATGGCCGGTGATATGCCCGCATGCGTAGCCAGAATCTTCAGGTTTGAGCCCTGCTCTCTGACGTGACTCATCAGAAGGCTGCGAAAAAATTCCAGATAGTGTTCCTCCATCTGAGACTGAAAACTAAAAAACCCAGGGTACCCAAAGGATTGGAGCGTTGCCTCTCCCCCGTTTCGATACCATAGCTCCATGGGATTATTCCCCAAAACTGAATCCTCCAGAGCATTCAACATCATCAGCTCGTGATTCCCCATCAGGCAGGCCACTGGTATATCCAGCTCCATGATACAATCAATCACTTCCCGCGCATGAGGCCCCCGGTCGATATAGTCCCCTAAAAAAACAAGCTGATGGGGCTTATATTTGCAGATAGCTGCCAGTAAACTTTCCAGAAGTCCTATCTCTCCGTGTATATCTCCTATGTACCAGTAATTCTTCATGACATAAGCAATTAAAGTACTAAAAATTCTATTTTTGCCTCATGTCTATGACCAAAAAACAACGATTCGGGATTTTCGTCTTTATCATTCTTGTGATCGCCTCCATCCTGGTCACCACTGAACCATGGAAAAGACCTTCGGCTACGTTGCAGACTTCCCTGGGCGGAGAACCTGCCCCCTTGAATATACGCATTCAATGGAGCGATCTGGAAACAGCTTTTCCCCGGGCCCCTACTGCTGATACCATCCTCTCATACGCAGGGTTTCGCCTGGCCTACAACGAAGAGTACGAACAGGCCGCCTGGGTGGCCTATGTACTCACCAGGGAGGAGATAGAACAGGGAGACATAGATCGAACCGATGACTTTCGGTCCGATACCTCCATTCTTACCGGATCGGCCACACCTGAAGATTACAGGGGCTCCGGATTCGACAGGGGGCACCTGGCCCCGGCCGGAGATATGAAGTGGAGCCGGGAGGCCATGAGTCAATCCTTCCTGATGTCCAATATGAGTCCCCAGCTCCCTGCATTCAACCGTGGGATCTGGCGCCGCCTGGAAACAGAGGTCCGGAACTGGGCCGTGGAAAAAGACAGCCTGTATGTGGTAACCGGTCCGGTTTTTACAGCTGGCGATTCCCTGATCGGGGAGAACCAGGTAGGGGTTCCGGCTTACTATTTCAAAGTACTGGTAGACCTCTCTCCTCCCGGCCACGATATGATCGCCTTCCTCCTGCCCCACGCCGGCTCCTCAGAGGATCTCCTGCAATTTGCGATCCCTGTGGATTCGCTGGAGCAGCTTTCAGGCTATGATTTCTTCTCAGGGGCACCCGACCAGGAGGTCATCACCTGGCTGGAGAAACAGATAAATCCGGGCAACTGGAATTAGGGGATATTTTTTATAATGAGCAGTTACAGTTATACCGCCTTTTACGACCTGGATCATACCATCCTGGACGGGAACAGTGCCACTCACCTGGTGACGGAGGCCCTCAGAAGGGGGATAATGAGCGAAAAACAGTACCGTCATGCGGTCTGGCTTTCTATTCTTTACAAGCTCGATCTGGGTGACCCCACCCGGATGATCAACCGCATGCTCTCCTGGCTGGAAGGGCTGAACGAGGCAGAAATTATTTCACTGGCCCGGGAGATTTTCGATCAGATCATTAAAGATACCATCCGTCCGGAAATCCTTGAAACTATTCGTGATCACCGGTCCAAAAACGGATCCGTGGTTTTGCTTTCATCAGCCACCGCTCCCATTTGCCAGCCGGTTACCAGCTATATGGGGCTGGATGACATGATCTGCACCCGGCTGGAATCGAGAAAAGGAACTCTGACGGGCCGTACCAGTGGCAGGCTGGTATACGGTCCCGAAAAAAAGGAACGATTGCTGGCATTTTGTCAGGAAAAGTCGGTTGATCCCTCGAAAGCATGGTATTACGGTGATTCTTATACGGACAGGCATGTGATGGAAGCCGTGGGACATCCGGTGGCTGTTTCCCCCGATAAACGGCTCCTGAAAATTGCGAAAAAGAGAAACTGGCCCATCCTGGTTTAATGAGTTTTTCTTAACTCGATGCAAAAAAGTAGGACCGCAGCGCGGTCCAAAATACTCAGCCAAAACTCCCGTCTATTCCAAGCTGTTTTTTACCGGCAGGAACTGCCTCAATTAAAAAACCTGCCCTGGCATCCGGAACAATTCCGGGTAACAGTTGTTCTACACTCTGAATGTAAAAAATTAATCTTTCAGCTCCTAAGAATCTTTTTTTTTAGTCCAAATCAAATACATCCGTTATGGCAGCAGATCAGAAACCGGAAAATTCGCTTTATCACCCCTCCAGGGAGGTAAGGCAGCGAGCACGTATCAAAGAATACGATAAGCCTTACCAGGATTCCATCAAGGATCGTGAAGGATTCTGGGCCAAAGAGGCCGGGGAGCTGCACTGGTACCGGAAATGGAACAAGGTTCTGGATGCCAGTGGCAAGCCATTTTACCAATGGTTTACAGGAGGAAAAACCAACATTGTGGCCAATGCCATTGATCGTCACTTAAACTCGGAGACAAAGAACAAACTGGCTCTCATCTGGGAAGGGGAACCCGGCGATGTCCGCACCTACTCCTACTTTGCCCTCAACAGGGAAGTTTCCAAGTTTGCCAATGTACTCAAGGCCATGGGAGCCCGGAAGGGAGATATTATTACCATCTATATGCCCCAGATCCCTGAGATCATCATTGCCATGCTGGCCTGTGCCAAGATCGGAGCTGCGCACAGTGTTGTTTATGGCGGATTCAGTGTAGAGGCTCTGGCTGAGCGCATTGCAGATGCTCACAGTAAAATACTGATCACTGCAGACGGAGGCTTCAGAAGGGGGAACCCCACCAAGCTGAAAACCATCGCCGATGAGGCTATGCGACGATCTCCCTCCATCGATGTCTGCATCACTGTCAGGCGTACCGGAGAAGAGTGCTACATGGAAAATGACCGGGACTTCTGGTGGCATGATCTGATGGGCATGCCCATCGCCTCAAGCAAGTGTGAAACCGAACAAACCGATGCAGAGGACCCTTTATTCATCCTGTACACCAGTGGCACAACCGGTAAGCCCAAGGGCCTGGTGCATACCCATGGTGGATATTCAGTTTATGCTTCAAGTACCTTTAAATATGTTTTTGATATTCAAGCATCTGACCGGTGGTGGTGTGCGGCCGATCCTGGCTGGATTACCGGGCACTCCTATATCGTTTACGGTCCCCTGATCAATGGAGCCACCACCCTGCTTTACGAAGGTGCACCCAACCATCCCTATCCAAACAGGTGGTGGCAAATGATCGAAAAATACGGGGTAAATATCTTTTACACCAGTCCAACGGCCATCAGAGGTCTGATGCGTTACGGGGCCTCCTGGGCCGAAAAACATGACCTGAGTTCCCTGAGGCTCCTGGGATCTGTGGGAGAACCCATAAATCCGGAAGCATGGCTCTGGTATCATGAGGTGATCGGGAAAAGCTCATGCCCCATCATGGATACCTGGTGGCAGACCGAAACCGGCGGTTTTATGATCACTCCCTTACCCATTACTCCCCTGAAACCCGGATCGGCTACAAAGCCGTTTTTTGGAAATGAAATAGCCGTGGTCGATGATTCGGGAAAAGAGGTGGCCACCGGCAGCGAAGGGAACCTGATCATAAAGAATCCATGGCCGGGAATGGCACGTACAATCCTGGGCGATCCGGACAGATTCATTGAAAAATACTGGGCACAATACCAGAAACAGGGATGGTACCTCACGGGAGATTCCGCGAAAATTGATCAGGACGGATACGTATGGATCATCGGAAGGAACGACGATGTGCTGAAAGTAAGCGGCTACAGGCTTGGATCTGCTGAAATAGAAAGCGCTCTGGTAAGCCACCCGGCTGTAACAGAAGCGGCAGCTGTTGGACTTCCCGATAATCTAAAGGGCAATATCATACATGCGACCGTCATCCTGAAAGAAGGTTTTTCAGCGTCTGATGAGCTCGCCAGTGAGTTAAAAAAACACGTGGACAGCGAGATCGGTCCCATCGCCAGGCCAGCCTTTGTGGTTTTTGCCGACTCACTCCCGAAAACCAGAAGCGGAAAGATAATGAGACGGGTATTGAAGGCCAGGGCCCTGGGACAGGAGGAGGGAGACCTGAGCACCCTGGAAGAATAGCCTTCACATATATTTAATCCCACACCGGAAAATTATCCTGTGAAATATATAACTTAGTTGCCCCAATAGTTATTTTTCATGATGGATATTATTGAACTTTCCGGCATAACTAAGTCATTCGGATCGGTCGTAGCCGTTAATAATCTGTCCCTGAAGGTACCCAGGGGTAGTATCTATGGATTTATCGGTCCGAATGGATCTGGTAAAACCACGACTATTCGCATGATCATGAAGATTATGTATCCGGACCATGGCAAGCTACTGGTGAATGGCCAGGAGACCAACTTTGAACGTTTGAAGAATGTAGGCTACCTGCCCGAAGACCGGGGGCTCTACAAAAAAATGAAGATCGGCGAACTGCTGCAGTTTCACGGAGAGCTGAATAATGGTGCCGATCTTCCCGGTCGCATTAACCAGTGGCTGAAACGGCTTGAATTGCTGCCTTATAAAGAGAAAAAAGTGGAAACCCTCAGCAAAGGGATGAGACAAAAGCTGCAGTTTATCGCCACCATCCTGCATCAGTCCGAACTGATCATCCTGGATGAACCCTTCAGCGGACTGGACCCGGTTAATGCCGATATGATGAAAGACATCATCCTGGAACTCCAGGAGAACGGAGCCACCATTATCTTCAGCACCCACGACATGGCCATGGCCGAACGGATGTGCGACTACATTTTTATGATCTATCAGGGAAAAAAAGTGCTGGATGGTACCCTGGAGCATATCCAGGACCAGTATGGTAACGATACCCTTCGGATCCAGTCCGAAATGGGAGCCGAGGCTCTGAAAGGGCTCAACGGCATAGAAAACGTGAATAATTTTGGGAAGCTGCAGGAGATCAGGCTGGAAGAGGGTGTGGATCCCCAGAAAATTCTGGCTGAGCTGCTGAAAAAAACCCGTATCAGCAAATTTGAGATCACCAAACCATCACTTAACGACATATTTATCCGGATCGCATCTCCGGAGAGAAAGGAGATAGGCCATGAGTAAAATATGGACCCTTTTCAAACGAGAATACCGTGCTGCGGTACGAACGAAAAGTTTTATCATCAGTCTGGTCCTTGTTCCCATTATGATGGGGGGCGGGTTTGCAGCTATGATTATCATGGAAAATAACAAGGACACGGATGATAAGCATTTCATTGTGATCGATCACTCGGGATTGATGACCGGTCCATTGAACGAAGCCCTGAAAACCAGAAATACGGAGGATATCTTCCACTCGAATACCGGGGAGAAGATTGATGCCGCATACGTGGTAGAGTTCATGGATCCAGATCCTGAGGATCCCGAAGGCCAGCGTTTTGACCTCTCCCAAAGGGTGGAATCTCAGGAGCTGCATGCTTTTATTGAAATCGGACCGGATATTTTGCATCCGGTGGGTGAAGGGAAGCAAGCCTACCTGAAGTACTATTCACAGCATTCTTTCAATGACCAGATTCGATACTGGTTCCAGAATGTAGTAAATAACAAGCTTCGGGAATTCCGTGCTGCGGAGCTGAACCTGGATGCAGTGCAGGCCGAAGATCTGCTCTGGTGGGTCGATGTGGAGGGAATGGGGCTGGTCACCGTGGATAAAAAAACCGGTGAACAACTGGAAGCGGAAAGGACCAACGAACTGCAAACTTTCCTGGTGCCCTATGTGCTTCTGATCCTGATGTTCATGCTGGTGATGATGAGTGCTATCCCCCAGTTGAGCAGCGTGATGGAGGAGAAAAGTGAAAAGATTGCGGAAGTTTTACTTGGAACAATCACCCCCTTTCAGTTTATGATGGGTAAAGTCCTGGGCGGCCTCGGTGTTTCCCTGACCACTGCAAGCATTTATGTGGCCGCCGGGGTATTTACACTGAAATATATCGGAATGGAGTCGCTGATCCCGGTGGAAGTGCTGCCCTGGTTCTTTATATTTACCATCCTGTTTATCCTGATGGTTGGTTCGGGAATGGCAGCCCTGGGGGCTACCTGCAACGACAACAAGGATGCCCAATCGCTGACCTTCCCGGGCATTCTTCCGGCCATTATACCCATGTTTCTTATAGCCCCGGTGATTTCTGACCCCACCGGTCCGCTGGCAACCACCATGGCCCTGATCCCGCCCTTTACGCCCACCATTATGGTAATGCGGATTGCCTCAACGGTGACCATCCCCATGTGGCAGCCTTTCGTGGGACTACTGGGCGTGATCCTCTTTACTATATTTACGGTATGGATCGGAGCACGGATATTCAGAACCGCTATCCTGATTCAGGGACAGAAGCCCAACCTGGCAACCCTGTACAAATATGCCTTTAAAGGCTGAGTGAACACCTGTTGAAATGAAGACTGCAGCTTCAATCCCGGCTTCTTTTGAGAAGCCGGGGGAACAGCATTCCAGTCTTCTTCTTATACTCCAGATAATCATTTCCAAACGCCTCTTTAAGAGCACGTTCTTCGTACTTGCAGATTGCAATATAAAAAGCAATGATTACCAGTATAAAAGCGCCTGACGCCATAGACATGCTTATGATGGCGGCCCCCAGGTAAAAAAGAATAGCCCCCAGGTAGATAGGATGTCTGACAATACGAAAAACACCGGTATGGATCACCCCGGGCTCTTTTCCCGGGGTACCGAACACCTTTTTCATCCCATTCCGTGCAAGATACCATCCGGCAAGCAGTATCAGACTGGCAAGCGGAACACGAACCAGGTTGGGTATTTCTTCCTCCAGGAAGGTGGAGTATTGAAAAACAAATGAATCGCTGATCCATACCCCCAGGAACATCACCAGCAGGATCAGCTGACCTGTATCACCCCAGCGGTGTTCCCCGGTTAAATGAGGATGTCCGGAATGCTTTTTTGTACTCATTTTTATTTTCGAAGTTATGGAATAATCCATGAAAAAGAATAATTCCTCCGCGGAGGATCGGGAAAGGAGCGGCCACCCTCTCTAAAAACCGGAAGGATCGGCCATGCCTGTTGTTTTCAGGACGGTATTGCGTGCATAAATTTTATAAATTTCGGCCTCGATTTATGTTGTAAAGCTGATCATCATGCCAAGGCCGCTTCTGTTAACCCTTCTTTCCCTGCTTCTTTCCCTGCCTTTACCGGGCCAGGATCATCACGAGAGGTTCGAAGCCATTGATGTGGAAAAATATCGTTTTGAGATAGATCTGAACGACTCCACCAACCTGATCCGGGGTCTTGCGGATATAGATATCGTCTTCAGGAAGAATGTGGAGCGCTTTTACCTCGATCTTGCTTCCGGTCGCCCGGATGGTTCAGGCATGAAGGTTGAGCGGATCACTGAAAATGGAGTGGAAATCGGTTTTATTCATAAGGAGGATCATATTTCCCTCACCATACCCCTGGCTTCTGAAGGAACAATACGAAACTACAGGATCATCTACAGCGGCATTCCGGAGGATGGTTTAATCATCTCAAAAAACAAATTTGGGGACCGGACCTTTTTTGGAGATAACTGGCCCAACCGGGGACATCACTGGCTGCCTCTGGTGGACCATCCTTCCGATAAAGCCATGGTGGAGTTTCTTATATCGGCTCCGGATCATTATGAGGTAGTTTCCATAGGGAAGCGAATATCTGAGAAAAGAGCATCCGGAAGAATCATTTCACACTGGCAGACGACAGTTCCTCTCTCCTCCAAACTGATGGTTATCGGAGTCAGTCCGTTTGCGGTCAAGGAAATAAAAAGCAAATCCGGGATACCTGTATCCACCTGGGTTTATCCCCAAAACCGGGATGAAGGTTTTTCTGATTACAGCATTGCCACCTTACCCCTGGATTTCTTCGAATCCTATATTGCCCCTTATCCTTATGCTAAACTGGCGAATGTCCAATCCAGAACAGTCTATGGAGGAATGGAAAATGCCAGCTGCATCTTTTACCATGAACGAACCGTCACCGGGAAGCAGGACCATGAAATTTTGTTTGCCCATGAGATCGCACACCAGTGGTTTGGAGATGCTGTTTCTGAATTAAACTGGCACCACATCTGGCTAAGTGAGGGATTTGCAACCTACCTGACCGACCTCTATATCGAGCAGACTCAAGGCCAGGAAGCTTTTGTGGCCTCGCTGCTGGATGAAAAGGATCAGGTGCTCAGCTTTGCCCGCCAGAGGCTGGCCCCCATCGTCGACACCACTTTACCGGTTTCCACCCGCCTGCTGAATAAGAATTCTTATGAAAAGGCTGGCTGGGTGCTCCATATGCTGCGAAATGATATGGGTGACGAACTATTTCAAAAATGTGTAAGAACCTTTTATGAAAAATACAAATTCCGCAACGCCCTTACAGAAGATTTCCTGGCTGTGGTGGAGTCCTTCACCGGGAAAGAATACGACACCTTTTTCAGGCAATGGTTTTACCATTCAGGCCATCCTGTGCTTTCAGCACCCTGGAAAAAACGTGGCAAAAAAATCATTTTAACCATCATTCAGCATCAAAGTCAGAGTCTTTTTGATTTCCCCTTAGACATCGAATTGACAGGCCCCCGGGGAGAGACCTTCAAAAAGACACTTCATATTCACAAACCTTCCCAGAGTTTTGCCCTGGTGCCCACATTCAAAACCAGAGACCTTAAGCTGGATCCGGACCACTGCTTACTATACGAAACTTACAAAGTTCCATAAATACTTACATCGGGATAAAATGCCGCAAAAGAGAACCAGTATCCCAGAAAGGAAGGGATTGTTCCAAGCCGGGCATTCTTTCGCGGACCAGAAACTGCCTGACCACTTACATCCCACTTATTCCCTTCATCATCGGTCATCACGACAGGATATTGTCCCTGTACAGCACCAAATGAGAGGGTGGAACCATCACCCGGGTCATTGATAAATGCAAGCAAAAAATTATCTTCCTGGTTCCCCACGATCACCAGGTTTTTCCCTCTCAAGTGATCATGGACCACGGTGATGGAGTCATCAAAACCAGCAAATCTGTAAACTCGGACTTCGTCCGATTGTAAAACCCCGAGCACCCGCTCCTTATTTGGAATTCTATCATCCTCGTTGGTAACAGGAAACATCAGAAAATCATCCTCCGTCCGGTAACTCCCATAAGGATATCGGCCATAATTCCGGTCGTACCCGGTATTACGAGTTACAACGGTAGTCTGAGGATACATCTCCTTCCAGGTCCTCCAGCTGGTTTCAATCAGTGGAAAAGTCTCCGCCTTTGTACCCCTGAGTGCACCATTCACGCAATCGAGCCGGATCTGGGACCAGTTGCTGTCGGTTTTACGGTCATAGGGAATCAGGTTAGAATTATAGAGTAAACCTGAAACACCAAAAGTAGTTATGCTCCCGTCAATTTCCCGGCTCCATCCAATCCCCGTTCCGGTAAGCGGACAATAGGTAACAGCAATGTCCACCTGACCAACCCGGTCATTGATAATCTCATGCCAGTCCAGGATATGATGAGGATAGGCTCTTGCTTCACCATCCACCACAATACCAATCACCAACTCCTCATCGCTGAGGTAATCCGCCGCTGCGGCAGACACAAACTCTGGTTCAAGCAGCGCCGGGATTCCATCTTTGCCGGGTCCGCCGTCAAATATGTCTTCCCGGGGTATGGCCCAGGCTTCCTGAGCACCTGATCCCTGAACAGAGGAATTGCCATTGCTCCCAGTCTCTTTCCCACAGCCCCAAAGAAGCATCAATGAGAATAATAATCCAATAAATAATATCCGTTTCATAATTGTAGTCTATTTGATTTATGTTCACTTTTTTTGCTGAGAGAGTGGTAATATCCAATCTGCATCCGGAAGCTTGGCGTTAATTGAGTGCCACCCACATAGCTGTACAGGGGGAGTTCAGGAACAATATGTATTATCGAATTCGGAAATAGGTGCCAGCTAAATGCTGGCAGAACATGGATCCACCGACCTCCTGTATTTTCAAGTTCCCGGCCATTGACCCGATCAACTCCGGCATTCCTGGCACCTATAGAGAGGGCGTACGAAATCAACGTTCTGCCGATGGTAACCTGATCTCCCAATCCCAGGTAAATCTGAATCGAATTCCCAAAGCCGTATGTTTGCACGCCCAAATAATCTTCGTTTTCTCCGTTGAATCTGCCCACAATTCTGGCCGAAGCCACCATGGTGGGACGTTTTGTAAACTGTCTGGCATAATAGGCCCAGTTAATCAGATCCCAGGAGCCACTTCCGGGCTGCAAGTCGGCATTTAAGGTGATATTTTGTTTATTGCTCAGATCAGACCTTCCAAGAGGTAGCTTCGGTCCAACACCCAACTGCAATTCTGTCACGTTCTCAGACATTCTTGAAATAACAAACTTGGCTATCAGAACCGCATCTCCCAAACCACTTGTGCCTACCTGGTTGATCTGATCATCAAAAGAGACCTTTCTGGACTGCTTAACATAAGAAAACAACGCATCAATGGCCAGCCATGGGCGGATACTATAACCTGTCTTAAGTAAAACTGACTGGGTGATCCGCTGTCTCGATCCATCTTCGAGGGTTTCTGTGCCAGTCTTTAACGTGGCCAGGAAATTAAGATCATAACTCATTTCAATCTGGAGTGTACCTTTTACAGCACTTTCAAAACCCACATTTCCCGATAAGGGTACCCCGCCAGAACAGCATGTCTGGGAATAGCCAGGGAAACGGAGCCATGCCAAAAGAAGGGATATGATTAAGAAATACTTAAATATATACTTTATATATAACCTTCTATAATACATATTTTCTGCATTTTAAATAAGCTACAGAAATAGCAATGAAATCAGAATACCACTCAAAGGGTATCACTCTGAGGGATTCGTCGCAAGAAAGTAAAAGTGCTTACAGTTTCCCGGGGGGAGTTTGTACCCGGCCATCGGGATGAAGGGCAAATCTGCCCTTATGGGCCGGATGAACGTGGTCGGGCCTTGGCCAGGGCCAGCCTCCGAACTGTGAGTCCTGATAGTCCAGGTAAGTCTCCTGGACCTCCTCTCTGGTATTCATCACAAACGGGCCATAAGCAGCCACCGGTTCCTGAATAGGCACGCCCTGCAGCAGGAGAAACCGGCCCTCCTCTGTTCCATTGTTCAGCTGCATGGAAAAACTGGCATCCAGCTCAATGGAATGTCCTGATTCTATAGCAGTCCCATTGATCCATAGCTGTTCACCCTCAAAAAAATAGAGGGTTCTGTTTGTTCCTTTTGAGGCCGGAGGCAGGTTCCACAGAGCTTCAGCATCCATTTGAATATACCAGATTGCCACCTCGTTTTCCTGACTGGCAGCCCAGGAATCGGGAGCCGGATCGGGGGCCTTCAAGCCCTCCAGCGAACCAGCTACAAGCTCTATCCTGGTTTCCCGCATCTGTTCATCCACGTGCGATATAAGAGGAATCTGTTCCTGCCATAGCATGGTGTAATGCGGTTCAACAAACTTACTTTTCCCCGGCAGGTTCAGCCAGATCTGAAAAAGTTCCAGAGGATTAGTCCTGTCACGGTTTAACAACGGAAACATTTCAGCATGCTGGATCCCTTTCCCCGCAGTCATCCACTGCACATCCCGGTTCCCATAGCGACCGGCGCCTCCCAGGGAGTCTGAATGGTCAACCACTCCCTTTCTCACCACAGTCACTGTCTCAAATCCCCTGTGAGGATGTACAGGAAATCCAGGAATGGTAAGCCCATGATACATACGCCACCCGTCTTTTAATACAAAATCATTTCCCAGGTTCCGCCCTGTCATCGAGGAAACAGGACCAAAGGCACCATCCCCCTCCGGATAAGCGTCAGCGTGGTAAACGCAAAAAAGGAAGGGATCCTGAGTTTTCCAGGGAAATCCCAAAGCCTGAATCCTTATTATGCCCGTTTCGTGATCCATCATTTCCCCATCTCCTGTATAGAAATAACAATGTCCCGGTTGTTTTGTTGGGAAAAGCTCTTCATATCCTGAAGAGGGTGTAGCGATGGGAATACTCACCACATGCAAGTCTGGATCCCAAAGCAGTGAAGCCGATAAAAATTATATATTTATATTACCAAACCAACTATAAGAATGACCACCCTGCTTGAACCTTTGAAACTATTCTGCCTGAATTCTGTTTCTGATCAGAATCATATAGATCTTAAACCTCCCGGAGATCCATGAGAAATATCCACCAAACGATCCTTGAACAGATAAGATCAGGCTCCGCTATCGCGCTGGCCACGGTTGTAGAGACAGCTGGATCAACTCCGCAGAAGCCTGGAAGCTCTGCACTTTTTGGAGAGCATGGCCTGCTTGCAGGAACGGTTGGGGGGGGATTGCTGGAAGCAGAAGTTGAGCACATAGCTGAAAGTCTCATGATCTCAGGAGCCTCGGATTTTTTCTACTTTAACCTGGACTCTGATGAAAAGGACGCAGGGGCCATTTGCGGAGGTGAAGCCAGGGTACTGGTGGATGCAGATCCAGGTGTTCATCTCGAAGCCCTGGAAGAGATGGAAAGTAGCCTTTCCGGACGGACAGAAGGATTTTTGCTCACGCTGGTCAGCCAGAAGTATGATCAGGGCAGGACTATAAGCAGGTATTGGATTCCGGGCCATGGAACAAAAGATTTTCCCGGAAGCATCGATCCGGCATTTACCAAGCTGGCTAAAGCGCATCTGAAGCAGGCCATACGTTATGGATTTGCCGGAATCGATTTGAAGACAATTCCTGATCACCAGGTGAAACTGGCTTATCTGGAACATATCAGGCCCATGCCTCAACTGATCATTGCCGGGGGAGGACACATAGGCAAGGCCCTGGCGCATCTGGGTGCTCTCCTGGAGTTCGAGGTAAGCGTAGTGGATGACCGCCCCGAATTTGCCAGCAAAGATCGTATTCCTGATGCATATCGTTTGATAGTCAAAGAGATAGGGCAAGCGCTCAGGGAGATAAATCCCGGTAAGGACAGCTATATCGTCATTGTGACCAGGGGACATTTCCATGACGCTGAAGCACTGAGAGCCTGCATCGGCTCGGGTGCGGCTTTTATTGGAATGATTGGCAGCAAACACAAGGTGGGCATCATGAAAAAACAGTTCCTGGATGAAGGCTGGGGCACCAGGGAACAGTGGTCTTCCATTTTTACCCCGGTTGGCCTTCCCATTGGATCCAAAACAGTTCAGGAGATTGCCATAAGCATTGCTGCCCAGCTGGTGGAAGTGAGGAACAAAAACAAAAGTTCGGATGGGTAGAAGCTGGGCCATCATACTTGCCGCCGGCTCATCCAGTCGCATGGGACGTCAGAAATTGCTAATGCCTTTCGGAAAGAGTACCATGATTGAAACCGTCATCGATCAGGTGCTGGAGTCCTCGGTTGATCAGGTGATGGTGGTGCTTGGAGCCGACCATGAAAAGGTGCGGAATGTGATCAGTCAGAAGCCTGTGAAGGTCTGTCATAACCGCAAGTACGAAGAAGGTATGCTCTCTTCGGTGATCTGCGGAATCAGAGCCCTGCCCCAGGATGCAGTGTATGCCCTTATTTTCCTGGGAGATCAACCCGAAATCCCTCCTGCGGTAAGCAATCTGGTCATGGAGTCCTACGAAAAGGAACTGAACGGAATTATAATCCCTGTCTGTAATCACCGCCGGGGGCATCCGCTCCTGGTGGATATGAAATACCGGAAAGAGGTGGAGAACCTGGACCTGGAACAGGGGCTCCGTTCCCTTCGCCATCAGTTCCCGGAGGACGTTCTTGAAGTGGAGGTGGATGAACCCGGAATCCTTGTGGATATTGATACTCCAGAGGATTATAAGAATGCCACAAACTAAAAACTACTTGATGGCCGCAATCAGTTCCCCCACATCTTCTTCATTGTTGAATACACTGAGCGAGATCCTCAGGTTATCTCCCCTCAGGGAAACAAAGACATTCCTGGCTTTCAACTCATCCAAAAGCTCCTCGCCATTGGTGCCAGGCGGCAGCTGCAATCCCATCAGGTGATGGGCCCGGTGTTCTTCATCAGCCACAGGGGTTCCTCTGGCCATAAAAAAATCAATCAATGGGGCCCCCAGTACACGGCTGTAATGCTGAATCTCATCGATACCCCAGTCCAGCAGTTGGCCCAGAGCCTCATCCAGCATGGGCAGAAAAATAAAATTGCTGCTCTGACC
The DNA here is from genome assembly GCA_029210725.1 of Bacteroidales bacterium. NCBI lineage: Bacteria > Pseudomonadati > Bacteroidota > Bacteroidia > Bacteroidales > Bacteroidales bacterium. Next base: position 166,016 of record JARGFM010000001.1, read on the forward strand.
CACATCAAAGCGGACAGCTCCAGGTTTATAATCCTTCACATAGTTGGTCAGCCTGTCGAAACGTTCGGCATTGGGCCTGGTCATCCACGACTCCTCCAGCGGGATCCCCTTATTGAAATCCTCATGAATAAAGGAGAGTGCTGTGGAATAGGGCCCCATTAACCACTTATAGGCAGCGCAGATCAATGCATCAATATTTGCTTTCCTGACATCAATGGGCAGAGCTCCAACCGATTGAGATCCATCTACAATCAGTTTTGCTCCCACTTCCCTGCATCTGGCTCCGATGTCTTCCAGATTAAATTTTGTCCCGTTCATCCAGTGAACCGATGCCATCACCACAAAAGCAGTATCCCTGGAAATGGCTTCCAGGATACGATCGTTCCAATCCCTTCCCCTGTCTGGAAGATCATCCCTCCTGGCAACCACCCGGAGCTCAGCTCCATGATCCTTACACCAGCGTTGGGCGGTATAGTAGCAGCTGGGGAACTCCTCGGAAAGAGTCAGGGCATGCTGTCCCTTTGCATAGGGTATATTCCTGATTACACTGTTCATCCCATAGGACACAGACGGCATAAGTGCAACCTGAACAGGATCGCAATGCACCATCCGGGCAAATTTCTGCCGCACACCGACCGCACCGGTAAAGAAATCAACCGGCTTAATGGAGAGTGGGTTCCTTTTTAGTCTCATTCCCTGAATTCCTCTCTCTTCCACCGAAGTCAAAAGAGGTGACATGTAGGCACAATTCAGGTAATGAATATCCGGTGGTAACTGGAACAAATGTTTCTGACAATTCATATCACTCATTTTCCTAAATCCTTTATAAGGATATCCTTAAACTTTATTTTTAATTCGTCATTCATATGTAACTGAAAGGCTATACATCCAGTAATTCCGGATTTCTTTCTTACATGCGCCTCGTCATTCAGGATGCCCTCTCCATTGAACTCTGTGACCCGGTTCCCGTTCACCCAGGTTTCCACCCTCATTCCCAGGCAAATGATCTCCATGCTGTTCCAGGCATCCTGATCATCTTCAAAATAAAAAAGCCAGGTTTCCTTAGCAGTTTTGGGCGCCTGCTCCGGCGTGATCCTCCAATCAGGCAGAGAGGGATGGATCCATCTTCTTACCCCATCCGTTTCATCATATATCAAGCCTGTCCGATAGGGATCGGGTCCATGAATATCCACCTGCGGGCCATTCAGCCAGCCTCCATAAGGGGCTTCCTCCGAGCCATCGTAGGAGCTGCGGAACTGAACACCGCTGTTCCCGTCTGATTCTTTGAAAACCTGGAACTTAAGCTTCAGATGAAAATCGGAGAATTCTCTTTCAGTGGCCAGCCAGACATAATTGTGGTCCCTGTCCCCCATGGAGTTACATGTAATACAACCATCCTTCACGGTCCAGTACTCTTTGCCACTGTCGGCCTCCAGGCACTTTACAGACCAGCCCTCCAGATTTTTCCCGTTGAAAAGCGGTTCCCACTCCTTGTAGTTACAACTGATCAGTGCGGAACCAATAATTAACAGGCCGCTAATACGAAATAAGCTCGAAAAGTCCATAGTCATTAATATCCGGGAGTTTAAGAAAGATGGAATTTACACTTTTTCAGGCTTCTGCCAGTAAATCAGAATGATATTTGGCGATATATCATAATTAAGCTAAATTTGTCCCCGCAAAATCGGCTCCATAGTTCAAGGGATAGAATAGCGGTTTCCTAAACCGTAGATACAGGTTCGAGTCCTGTTGGAGCTACAAGCACAAACCCTGTTGCACTGGCAGCAGGGTTTTTTATTTTTATAAAATGACCATTTAGTAGTTTTTTATATTTGCACTATCTTTGACACTAATAATCATCCGGAAATAATGCTTTCTAAAAGTACTGAATATGCCATCAGGTCACTCGTTTTCATACAAGTGCAGAATTGGATGGAAAAACGACCAGGAGTCGCCGAAATTGCCAAAGAGATTGAGGCTCCAACCGCTTTTACTGCAAAAATCCTGCATACCCTGACAACACATGGGCTTTTAAACTCGATGAAGGGACGGGGAGGTGGCTTCTTCTTTACCGACAATCAGTCAGAGCTGACCATCTATGAAATAATCCTTGTCATGGAAGGCAATGGTCTGTTCAGCAAGTGCGGAATCGGCCTGAAAAACTGTTCCGATGACAATCCCTGTCCTGCGCACGATCAATACAAATACATACGCGACCAGTTGCTTAGTCTGGCCCAATCGGAAACCATCAGTTCCATGGCAAAAAAAATTCTGGAGGGCCATGCCGTCCTGAACAGAATAATCGATAAACAGATTCAACCATAACAACTATAAACAAACAGATACATGATAGCAAGAAATGTACATACCGAAGCGGTAAAAGAGAATCCACACGGTGTGGATGTCAGAAAAATGTATGATGACCCCTCTGCCCAGATTATGCATATGACTTTAAAACCGGGTGAAAGTCTAAAACCGCATAAAACACCAGTCAATGTGGCCATGTATGTTCTTGAGGGAGAACCTACGATTCACATTGGGGATGAACATATTCCCCAGATCAAAGACACTCTTATTGAAAGTCCGGCGGATATTCCTCATTTCATAAGCAATGAAAGTCAGGAGACTGTCAGGATTCTGATAATGAAGGCTCCCAGGCCTGAAAACAACAGAAAAATACTTTAAACCCCAGGAAAGCGATGAGTGAACTTATTAATAACTCGAGATTCCGAAAGGAGAAACTGAAAGAATTAATCCTCAAGCTTCATGAAGGGAAATCACCCGAGCTGGTCAGAAAAGAACTGATTGATACCCTGCAATCGGTACCCTACGGGGAGGTTGTTGAAGTGGAACAGGAACTGATCCGCGAAGGATTGCCGGAAACGGAAGTATTAAAACTTTGTGATATCCACGGGGAGGTACTGGAAGGGCACGTGGATCATTCAGGATCCAGAGCAATTCCTGAAGGCCATCCGGTGGATGTTTTTAAGCAGGAGAACAAGGAGCTTAAGAAGGTAACAGGGAAAACAAGGGATCTTCTGGATTCGGTGAGAAAGGTCCCGGAAAATAATCATTCCAATTTCAGAAATGTACTCTTATCATGCTTCAACGACCTGATGGATGTGGACAAACACTATCAGCGCAAGGAATATCTTGTATTTCCTTATCTTGAAAAGAAGGATATCACGGGGCCTCCGAAAGTGATGTGGGGGAAACACGATGAGATCAGAGATCAGTTAAAAGGCTGCATTGCACTTTTAAAGGAGAGCGATTTAAAAAAGGAGGATCTCCTTGAATCCCTGGACCTGATTTTCTATCCGGTCGTGAAGGCCCTGGAAGACATGGTTCAAAAGGAGGAGGAAATTCTGTTCCCGATGGCCATGGATGTGCTCATGGAGGAAGATTGGTGGAACATTCATCAGCAGACCCTGGAATTCGGATTTACTCTGTATGATCCCCAGACCGAATGGCAACCGGAAGCTTATGAAAGAATACCGGATGAAACAGAAAAAAGAGACGGCAACGGGATCATTCAGTTGCCTTCCGGAAGTTTTACAGCTGAAGAAATCATGGCCATTTTAAATACCATTCCGGTAGATATGACCTTTGTGGACAAAGAAGATAAAGTAAAATATTTTTCTCAGGGATCGCACCGGATATTTGCACGGAGCAGATCCATCATCAACCGGGACGTCAGCTTATGCCATCCTCCTGGCAGTGTGGATATTGTAGAGAAGATCCTGGAAGATTTTAAAACAGGGAAAGCCTCTCATGCTCCATTCTGGATCCAGATGAACGGAAAATTCATCCTGATTGAGTACTATGCATTAAGAAATGAACATGGGGAGTACCTCGGAACGCTGGAAGTGTCCCAGGATCTCACCAAGGCCAGGGCTCTGGAGGGAGAACAGCGCATATTATCCTATGGACAAACCAAGAAAGAATAAGATGGATCAACTAATCATAACACCAAAGACCAAAATTTATGATTTACTGGAGGCCTATCCTGACCTGGAGGAAACTCTTATTCAGGCAGCACCCCAGTTCAGAAAAATGAAGAATCCACTGTTGAGAAGAACCATTGCGCGCGTTACTTCCCTCAGCCAGGCAGCCATCATCGGAGGAGTAAAAGTGGAAGAATTAATTAACACCCTGCGTTTGGCGGCCGGCCAACAATTACAGGACCACTATGGAGGAGAGGAAACTAACTATAATTTTGAAACACCGAAATGGTTTTCCGCAAATGCAGTGCGTGCGGCCATCGATATCAGCGAAATGCTTAATGCCGGTGAACAGCCGGTCCACGAGGTCCTATCTGCGTTGAAAAAGATGAAAGACGGGGAGATCCTGGAAATCCAGGCGCCTTTCATTCCCGCACCACTCATCGATAAAGCCATTGGACTGGGATACGATTATTGGATCATGGAGGCAGCCTCAGATCAATTTACCGTATATTTTCTAAAATAACCTGAACATGCCGGAGTTTAGCGGGAGCAGGGACCTTCGCTTGTCAAAGCTTCTGGAATTGTCAGAGCTTGTTCTGAAAACTGGCCATGCAAAGGACTGTATTCAGATGAATATAAAAGGCGTTTCATATATTTATAAAAGGCCTTTCATATCGTCATGGACCTCCTCTCCCATCAGATACTCCTCCACCGTATCTAAAATCCGGTCATAACTAAACCTCTCATATACAGACTTTTTTGCATTGGAAGCGAAACTATTCCTTAGGCTTTGGTCCTCGATCAACTGAACGACCCTATCTGCCAGATTCCTGATATCAAAAGGTGGAATCAGGTAGCCGTTCTTTCCGTCTTCAATAATCTCTGGATTGCTGCTTACATCGAATGCCACCACCGGCCTGCTGTTAGCCATAGCCTCCACGATCACATATCCGAAGCCCTCCCAGCGGGAAGTAAGTACAAATATATCGATGGCATCCAGAAAGCTCTTCATGTCCTTCATAAAGCCAAGGAACACGATGCTGTCTTCAACTCCTGACAATTTCGCATACTCCCTGAGCTGAGTTTCCAGCCGGCCCTCTCCGGCAATTAATATTTTAAACTTCTTCTGGCGCTTTTTCAGCTCAACGGCCAGATCTATCAGGTATTCCTGTGCTTTCTGCTTCACCAGCCGCCCGGCATTCCCCAGAATCACTTCTCCATCCACGCGACGATAACAGGGATTTTGCTGCCCGGTCTCAAACTGATCGAACCTGAGTCCATTATATATGACCCTGATCCTGACCGGATCAATCATTCCGGGATTATTTTTAAGAAGAGTTCTTTTGGTTTCATGGGAATTCGCAAGAATCTCATCCAGAACCCTTCGAAACAAAAATCTGTTGAACATACTATTTCTGATGGGTATGGCACTTCCCCTCCGGTAGATGATCCTTTTAACTCCGGCAATTTTTGCTGCCAGTCCGGCAACTTTCATATCCGCCGATAGATTCATAATAATCAGCCTGACTTTTTCCCGCTTTAAAATTCCGGCGATCTTCAGAACTTTAACTGGATTCAGAAAACTCAAATTAGCGACACGAATCCCGTAAGCAGGAATTCCGGCTTCTGCCACCCTTCTTCTCAATTCTCCCCTGGAATTAGTAAAAACAAGAATGGGTTGGCCCCTTTTATAAAGCCCGCTGGAAAAATCGAAATGCCACTTCTCTCCGCCACCCCAGGCCGGAGTACTGTTAAAAAAGCATATAGTTTGTGTTTGCCTTTCTTTCTGCTCCTGATGAAGAATCCGGAGTTTGACATATTTCAGGAAGACAGCATGGGCCGAATTCACACTTATCTGCAATCCGTAATATCCATCAAGAATTCCAAGTCTTAACAGGTAATCCTTGAGAAAACGCGACATAGGGCGGACCAGAATATCCCAGAACCTGGACCGCTTTCCCTGCTGAAAATATGAATTTGCCGCTATGGTCGAAAAAGCATTGATCTGGCTGATATGTTCACTTAGATTGTAATAGGAGTAATGCAAAATTTCGCCCTTCAAATGCTTTTTAGTGGCCCCTTTATCCAGAATAAACTTGTCGTGCGGATTGACGCCCCCCCATGATCCCTTTCTCGAATCCCATAAGCGGAGTTTAGGGCTCGGATACCAGCTGGTATGACGAATCCATTTCCCGCAATAATTGGTCAGACGATTGAAATAGTATCCATCATACACCCAGTCCTTTTTAACGGCGGCAATCGACCTGGCAAGAGCTTCCGACAAACATTCATCTGCATCGAGGGATAAAATGTAGGGGGAAGAGGCCTGCTGAATGGCCCAGTTCTTCTGTTCGATGTGACCATGAAAAATATGCTGGATAAAAACCGCGCCAAAGGACTTACAAATCTCCCCGGTCCGGTCGCTTGAATAACTGTCAACCACAACAATCTCATCTGCCAGATCCTTTAGGGACTCCAGGCAGCGCCCGATGTTTTTCTCCTCGTTGTGGGAAATAATGACCGCTGATAATTGAACTTCCATAGTCTGTTATGTAAATATATCCATTTAATGGAAGGCATCCACCATCCCCGGAAGTATTCTTCAACCATTTCTTTCATATATAGAAGGCCTTTTATATATTTGTGAAAGGACTTTCATAACTTCCCCAGCATGTCGAGTATTATTACAAAAATGAGCTATCTGGCCGGCGTAACCCGATTCAGGCGCATCAGTGAGAAACTATATGTGGATGGAGATAAAATCTACAGGGCGGCCGGAATTGAGTTTAAAGCCAGCTGGTTTCCGGTATACTTTGTACTGGCTCTGACCGAAAACCCGGTAACGGTCATGCAGATTGCCGATCAGATTGATTTCTCTCATATCACGGTTAAAAATGTAATCAGGGAGCTGGAGAAGCAGGAATATGTCGAGATCATCTCAAATCCCGCCGATGGACGATCAAAACTGATTTCCCTGTCCAAAAAAGGACAAAAGCTGATTTACAGGCTAAAACCCATCTGGATGTCGATTTCGATTACTTTGAAAAAAGTATTTCAAACCGGCCACCCGGATTTTATGAATATTCTGAATCGCATAGATTCCCAGATTGAGAAAAATCCCCTTCACCTTCTTGTTGCTCAGACCGAATCAGATACGATTACTGTAATCGATTACAAACCGGGGCTGGAAAGGCATTTTCATGAGCTGGCGGGGCCCTGGCTAAGCGGCGAAGTGAACAGCCAACTGGAGGAAAAAGAAGGAATTACCCTTCAATCTCCAGATCCATCCTGTTTTCTGGAGGGTGGTTTTCTTTTCTTTGCCAGGTATAAGGGGCAGATAGTGGGCTTTGTGGCCCTGAAGAGGCTGGACAACGAAAGATTTGAATTTGCCAGGCTCTATACCAATCCCGTATTCAATAACCTGGAGATTGATCTGAAACTGATTGAGCGTTGTATCTGCCGGTGTATGGAAAACGAAGCCAGAGAGCTCTGGCACCAGACCATCCTCGATATACCAGAGGCACATATTCTCTTCCATAAGCTGGGTTTTATCGAGAAAGAAGCGCCTCCCGGTATGCAGCTATCGGATCAGACTGGAAAAGTTATCTGTCTGGAATTTTAACTTTGCCCTCATGATTCTAATTGACTTACCCTATGCTTCCGATTATCTTTTAGAGATAATCAAAGAGAACAATTACCCTGTGGTTTTCACAGAGGTGGCCAAAAAGTTAGTGCAGGACGATTCCATATCCTGGGTACCTGAAGAACAGGCTGCCCGGTATATCCGGGAAAATCCTGACACCCCCCTCTATACAAATTCGGAAAATGCCCTGACATGGATTTCCGATCATCTCCCCGACTCCTCAATCACCAAACAGGCTGATTTGTTCAAGGATAAATTTAAATTCAGGGAGTTGATCCGGGCATCCCATCCTGATTTTCACTTCAGAATGATAAAACTGAAAGACATTCCGGACCTTCATCCGGAGGAACTATCCTTTCCCTTTGTTATTAAGCCTTCTGTTGGATTCTTCAGTATAGGAGTTTATGTGGTGAAAAGCATGGATCAGTGGGCCGTGGTGCAAGGGGAGCTGAACCCTGAAAAATTAAAATCCATTTACCCCCCCAGGGTACTGGATACCTCCGTTTTCATTATCGAAGAGTATATAGAAGGTGAGGAGTTTGCCATCGATTGCTATTTCAATCAGCAGGGGAAGGCCGTCATTTTAAATATTCTGCATCACCAGTTTTCTTCCGGTGCCGACACCAGTGACCGGGTGTACACCACCTCCCTGGAAATTGTGTTGAAGAATAAAACCCGGTTTGAAAATTTCCTTCAGTCCATCGGCAACCAGTCCGGATTAAAAAACTTTCCCGCTCACGTTGAGGTACGCATAAACAATAAAGGGCTTATCATACCTATTGAGATCAATCCTTTAAGGTTCGGAGGGTGGTGTACCACGGCGGATCTTCTGGGAATTGCCACCGGTATCAGTCCCTATGAACTGTATTTTCGGAACGAACAACCCGATTGGGCCGGGATCTTTAAAGGCAGGGAAACTAAAAAATACAGCATAATTGTCCTGAACAACAACTCTGGTTATCCTCCTGAGGTGATTGATCACTTCAATTTTGACCTCCTCCGAAATGATTTCGAGAACCCTTTACTGGTCAGAGAATTTGATGCAAACAAATATTCCGTATTTGGCTTTGTTTTCGCTGAAACAAGCCTGGAAAATGACAAAGAAGTAAACAATATCCTTGTTTCAGACCTGAGAAAATATATAACTCTGAAATAGCCTACTCCACCACAGAACTCCTGCTGCCCCTGCCCCGGGAATCAAATGATCGTAACATAATCCTTCCTGAAACTTCGACCGGCCCTGTATAAGCGGGCGAATCGCTTCCCGGCTCTGTTCCGTCGTTCGTATAACGAATTGTCAGCCCGGGAAAATCGATGTTCGCATGAAGCATGCCCTCCTGAATCACCGCTCCGGGAGGAGGAAGCCTGTAGGAGAAACCTCCAAAGAGATAATCGAGCCGGGGCATTTCGCGCTGACCCACCAGGTTGGCAAAGCGGTTCCAGTCTTTGTCCATGGCGCCGATACGTTGCTCCATATCCCCGATCTGTCCCCAGCTAGCCTGGCCCACCCAGGCCCGCTCCGCAAATCCGATCAGTTTGGGCAGATAATAATACTCTGCCATAGTACCTCCTTTGACTGTTTCGCTCCAAAGTTCAGCCTGAAGTCCCAGGATCTGCTTATAAGCATCCGGCCTCAGACTCTCCATTCCAACAAAATCTGTTTCGGGATCGTAGGGATTGCCCCACTTATCTTCCAGCGTGCATTTAAAAACATCATAAGGGATAAAATCAAAGGAGCTGCGCGTATTGACAAAACCACCCCAGTAAAGTCCCCGGTCGGCCGGATGGTGCGTGTAGGCCAAATCAAAATAGAAGTTGTTTACATTGCACAGGATTACTGGAAATCCGGCGTTTGCCAGCCGGTTACCCAGATCCAGGTTTTCATAAATACTGTTCCATACATAGGGAAGCATATCTGATCCCACAAACTCAGGATTGGGTATCCAGTCCCCTTCCTCGTTTTTCTTCATCACAATTTCTTCCCATCCGGCCATAAGCAGACTCTTTTTCTGAAGGATCTCATAGAGCCGGCTGCCGTAATAAGACTGCAGGTTCTCAAAACTACCGATTTCGGGATGCTCCTCCAGAAAAGCACGGCAAATGGGTGAACCTTTCCAGACCCCGGCGGCAACTTCATCTCCCCCGGTATGTAAAGTCTTCAGAGTAAGCCCTGCCTCCGCATACATGTCGATCACCTCGTCGACCACCTTTTCAAACAAACGGTAGGGTCCTTCGGTGCAGACGCAGATCACATTGTCATGGAAGTTTTGCGCCGAGTTGTACACCGAAGCATCATTGGGGTCGATGAGGCGATAATACTCTGCTTCTTCCCCTTTACCCTCCTTAATCAAACGCTCATACCTGGCTTCCATCGCATAGATGGCGGCCCGGGCATGACCCGGAAAGTTGATTTCCGGAATCACCTCTATGTGATGTGCCCCGGCAAACTTCAGCAGTTCTATGAAGGTTTCGCGCGACAGATATCCGCTCCCGTGGTTGTTTTCCGGATCCGGATCCGGCCCTGATCCGTAAGCCGGGATCAGATGGTCTTTCTCATCCAGAGTATGTCCGCGATGCCCTCCCAGCCCGGTGAGTTCGGGCAGGGACGGAATCTCCAGCCTCCAGCCTTCATCATCAGTCAGGTGCAAATGCAGGGTATTCAGTTTATAAAAAGCCATAAGCCTGATCAGCTTCCGGATGGCTTCCGGTTCTATGAAATTTCTGGCAATATCCAGATGAAACCCCCTGTATGCAAAGGCCGGACGGTCTGAAATAAACAGGGATTCTATCTCCAGGGAAGAGACTGGATTTGCCCATGCTTCCGGGGGCAATACCGACAGGAGGCTCTGAATGCCATAAAAAACTCCCGAAGGATCGCTTCCGCTTATGGAAATACCCTCTTCCGGATTTGCCTTTATTTGGTAGGCTTCCTCCCCATTGATCCGTTTATCCCGGATCAGGCTAATCTTACCCGGGCCTCCCTCTCCGGATTCCATGGTTTTCAGAGCCGAACCAAATAACTGTTTTAACATATCTGACAGATAGTCTGCTTCGACCTTAAGTCCCGGCTGGTAAGTAATAAGCATTTCTCTGTCCAGGACCAAAGGCTCACCGGTGTATAACTCCTGTACCGGAGAGGGAATAAGCTTCCCGATCTCCCCCGCCTTAAGCAATGAGGTGGAGCCGGTTTGTTCATATACCCAGGCAGCATCGGGGAGTACAATACCCATTTCCTTGGTATATATTTTTTCCAGGGAAGGAAAGGGAAGCACGGTGTAATCGCTGATGGAAACAGCTTCGCCTGCCACATTCTCCGGATCTCCTAATACCATATAGGGGTGGAGAGGAGCTTCAGACTCCAGAAGCAGGGCACCCGGTTTTTGATAGGCAATTTCTACCGAAGCTCCAGGTTCCAGGCTAAATCCTTCCTTCGGAACCATCCGCAGCAGATCTCCGTTGATATGTTCAATAGCCACGTTGCCGGTCACGGACTCATCTATTACACCCTGGCCCTGCTGGTTGAAATAAAGGGTCCAGTCCTGATCGCCCAGGGTTTTCCCGCTTTGATTCTCGAGGATAAACGCGGCACTGTAATATTCCCAGGCAGCATGATTCCCTCTGAATTCCCAACTCAGGGCCACCGCGCTGTTGTTATCTGAATGACTTGACTTCATTTGCTTACATGATAAGAAGAATATGGGAAGGATAAGAAATAGAAATGCTCTTTTCATGGGGATGTGGTTTTTATTCTTCAATTCTTTGTAGATTAGTGTCTCAACAAAACTACAAAATCCTCCAACAAAAGTAAGTATGTCCGACACAACTGCCCCTGTAAAATCAAATCGGCTTGTCTCCCTGGATGCCCTCCGGGGTTTTACCATTGCAGCCATGGTGATTGTCAACGATCCCGGTAGCTGGGACCATGTATACCGGCCTCTGTTACATGCCGAATGGAACGGGTGTACCCTCACCGATCTGATCTTTCCTTTCTTCCTCTTCATTGTGGGTGTATCCATTGCCCTGGCCTATTCCAAGCGCCAGGAGGCCGGTTCACCCAAGAAAAGTCTTTATAGAAAAATTGTGATCCGCTCGGTAAACATCTACCTGCTGGGGCTCTTTCTCTGGCTTTTCCCCCAGTTTGATTTCGGAAATATAAGATGGGTTGGCGTACTTCCGCGAATTGCCTTTGTGTTCCTGGCCTGCGCCCTTCTATTCCTCAACACCAACTGGAAACAACAGATAAAAATAGCGGTCGTCATTCTGCTGGTATACTGGATCTGGGTGGCCTATATTCCCGTGCCTGGAATCGGAAAACCCGATTTATCGGTAGCCGGAAAAAACTGGGCCAATCACCTGGATACCCTCTTGCTTCCGGGGGTCATGTGGCAAAAGACATGGGACCCCGAAGGAATTTTAAGTACTTTCCCTGCCATTGTTTCCGGGATGATCGGCATGCTGATCGGGAAACTCTACCTGACCGTAAGGGATGAAAACAAACGTCTGGTCTGGCTCTATTTTATTGGCTTCTCCATGTTCCTGGCAGGAGGACTCTGGAACTGGTTCTTTCCCATCAACAAAAACATCTGGACCAGCTCCTACGTGCTATATACTTCCGGACTAGGAACTCTGGGGCTGGCCACCTGCATCCTGGTGGTCGACATGTGGGGGTATAAAAAATGGACTTTCCTGGGGAGGGTTTATGGAGCCAACGCCATCACATCCTATGTGCTGGCAGGAATGCTGACCCTGTTATTCTACCAGCTGAAAATCGGGGGAGCCTCCTTCAACGACTCCTTCATGAGTGGAATGACCCAAATTGGATTCGATCCCAGATTGGCTTCCATGCTCTATGCAGTGATTTATATGTTGATCATCTTTATACCTGCCCTGATCCTGTACAGGAAAAAGATATTTATCAAGGTTTGATCTGACAGCCCTGTTTCAATCATACGATCTGAGTACCCTTCAATGGGCCCTGCTGGCTACCTGCGGATTGCTGATCGGCATGTCCAAAACGGGACTGTCGGGAGTGGGACTGATGGTGGTGCCCATCCTGGCCAATGCATTCGGAGGCCGCCCCTCGGTTGGCCTGTTATTGCCCATCCTGATCTTTGCCGATGTGTTTGCCGTTACCTGGTACAACCGCCATGCCCGGTGGAAACATATTTTGCGCCTGCTGCCCTGGGCCCTGGCAGGGATATTGCTGGCAACCCTGATTGGGAAGTCCATTTCCGATCTGACATTCAACCGCCTTCTGGCAGCCCTGGTGATCGGGGGAATCGGAATCCTCCTATGGAGAGATCAAAGGTCAGACAAACTGCGAATACCTGAATCCAGATGGTTTGCGGGCAGTCTGGGACTGCTGGGCGGTTTTTCAACCATGATCGGCAATGCGGCAGGCCCTGTTATGGCCCTGTACCTCCTCTCCATGCGCCTGCCCAAAAATAGTTTCATTGGCACCGGTGCGTGGTTTTTTTTTATTGTAAATGTGACCAAAGTTCCCCTGCATATCTGGTCGTGGAAGACCATCACCCTGCACTCCTTCTTACTGGATGTGTTTATGATACCCACCATTGCAAGCGGAGCCTTCCTGGGAATCTGGCTGGTACGGTTGTTACCTGAAAAGATCTACAGGATTATTGTGATTGCCACCACCCTGCTCTCTGCGCTGCTTCTTATCTAAACCTTTTTCGGACGATTCCTGGTCCATATTTATCTTTTTTTCGGATGATACACCAAGAAGCTCATTTACTGTCTCTAACATCACTTTTTGTGAGAACGGTTTCTCCAGGATCCTGGAAGCTCCAAAAATCTTGGCAGTACCCAAATAATTATCCGCGGATATTTTGCCCCCTCCCGACATAGCAATAATTTTGAGATCGGGTTGCATCCTCTTCATTTCTCTGATGGTTTCGAGGCCCTCCTTCTCAGGCATGATAATATCGGTGATCACCAGGTCAGCCGGAATTCGTTTGAAAAGCTCCAGACCATTATTTCCATTGGATGCAAGATCGACGGTATAACCAGCTCTTTCAAGCATTTTTTTTATCATCAGTAAAACGTGATGATCATCGTCTATGATCAGGATTTTAGGCATTATGAAGCTTTTTTATGGTTTTGATGGAGTACTTTTCCTATTAATTCACTGAATTCGCTTAAGATAAGAGGCTTAGTAATAATATTTGCGATCCCGTACTGTTTCATGGCACTGGCCGGAATCGAATCCTGGTAGCCCGTAATGATAATAGCTTTCAGGTCGGCCCTGATCTCCTTTAACCTCCCAATCAATTCTGTACCTAATATTTTGGGCATGGCCTGATCGGTCACCAGGAGGTCATACTTATAGGGATTCTTGCTGAAAGCTTTAAGCGCTTCCTGGCTATCGCTCTTTATATCAACGGTATACCCCAGACTCTCAAGCATTCGTTTCCCCATAAAAGTGATTTCTTTTTCATCATCAACAAACAGAATGCTTCCTTTCCCCTTTTTCAGTCCCTGAATTTGATCCTTCTCCTCTTCAAGCTTTTCCGAGTGTTGAGGAAGATATATGGTAAAAGTGGTTCCTATCCCTGGTTCGCTGTCAACACTAATGGTTCCATGGTAATTGTTCACGATCCCATGTACCACCGATAATCCCAGTCCGGAGCCGGAACCCACTTCCTTTTTAGTGAAGAAGGGCTCAAAAATACGTTCCATGGTCCTCTTGTCCATGCCATGTCCGGTATCTGAAATGATAAGCCGCAGATACGTTCCTTTCGGTATCTTGGCAGAATCATGGACCGTCCACGCACCCACAATTTGTTTATCCAGTGTGATTGTCAAAAGGCCTCCTTTGCCCATCATGGCATGATAGGCATTGGTACATAAGTTCATTATTATTTGGTGCATCTGGGTCGAGTCGGCCATTACAGTTCCGCACTCCGTATCCAGATCCTGACGGATTTCTATGTTGGAAGGAAAGGAAGCCCTGATCAGTTTCAGAACTTCGGTGATCACCACGTCAAGACGCAGTGGTTTCTTATCAAAATCGACCTGCCGGCTGAACGTCAGAATTTGTTGAACCAGGTCTTTCCCCCTTATCGCGGCACTGTTAATTTGTTCAATATCATAACGGAGCAGGCTGTCATCGGACAGCTCCTCCAGGGCCATTTCTGTATAGCCCATTATGGGGGTCAGAATATTGTTGAAATCATGGGCAATTCCCCCCGCCAGAGTTCCAATGGTTTCCATCTTTTGAAGTTGTACCAGCTGACCCTCCAGTTTGGTTTTCTCCTTTTCATGCCTTTTTCGGATCTCTATTTCTTTTTTCAGATCTTTATTTGCCAGAGCGATTTGCCTGGTCCTTTCCTGAACACGCTTTTCCAGAGCATTGTTGGCAGTCTGTACTTTTTCTTGCTCCTTTTGCAACAGGATCCTCATATAAAAGTCCCGCCGCGCCGACTGCTCCATGAAATAGCTGATGAACATCCCGATCACATTGGCACTAATAAAGAAGAAATTATTATTAATCAATATTTCAATAGGTGTATCAGAGATCCAGATGGCCGCCACCTCATAGGTGGCCACAATGGACCACCCCACAACCGTTGCATATATAAATCGCGCCCTGATAAAGGTATAACCAATAATAAAGATCAGGAAAAGTCCGGCATAGTATGTGTAATTGCCGGCTATGTTGGCTGCGAATATGGTCATTACAATGATGGCAAGACCGGTCACATAAATAATTCCGGCCAGGACTGGCTGCATGTACTTCTTGAAGACACCGGAAAAGGAGAAGATAATAACCACGGTAAGCAGGGGGGAAATAATCCCAAATCGGATGATCCAGAACATATTCTTTAGTTCCGGGAGCAAAAGTACATCCAGAAAAGCAAAGATGCCGAAGAAGAAAAGAGAGAGGAGCAATGAGAAGCGCATGGGATTCAAGGACCGGTAGAAATAGTCTTCCCTGAAAGCCTTTTCATACTGATGTATCTCCCCGGAAAAAGCCAGCGTCAGGCGATTCAGTTTCCAGTCATCCTGGACGGAAGTAGGCATCCCAAACAGATTCCCTTTGAATATGTTCTTAAAATATACCAAATTATGCTGCTTTAATCCTAAGAAAAAGGTTCACTCCCAACTCTTCCATATCCACCTCCACCTGTTCTTCCCTGGCCTCTGCTTCCAGGGCCATGCGAACCAGGTCATTCTTGGACCGGTGTACCAGGTACCAGTCAGACAATACTTCCATCAATCGCCTGGTGGGATTGCTGTGTGAGAAATTCCCGATAATAAACTCCCCGCCCGGGATTAGGAACTTATAGTACTTGTTGATCATATACACAAAATGTTTGTCTTTAAAATAATCAAACAAGCCCGCACTCCAGATCAGATTGTACCACTGGTAAGGTTTGAATCTGAGCACATTGATTTTAAAATACTCAATGGATGCTTTAAATTCCCGGTTCTGCTTTTTGGCAAAATCTATGGCATTCTGATCAAAATCGATCAAATCAAATTTTATTTTGCTGTCTGGATGCTTTCTGAGGTACTCATTCACATCGGTCGCCGGTCCCGATCCCAGGATCAGAATGCGCTTCAACTCCCGATCCTGATTCTCCACCTCAGCACAACGCTTAAGGAAATAATCTTTCCTGTTCCGAACTGCATGGGCTCCTGCCTGGTCCTGGAAAAACCGGTCCCAGTTTGTATATCTTCTATCCGGATTTACATATAATCTGTAGATATTATGGATAATGGTAAAATCACCCGGATATCCGAAGGGCTTGACAAACCCGTGACCGATCAGAGTGTTTTCATTCAGAGATTCTTTTATGGCTTCTCTGAAGTGATCCAGTTCCTGATCCTCCAGATTATTGACTATGGCCGTGAATTCAGCGTATTCCGTGGGCTCGGGTCCACCCTTTTCAACAAGTTTGCCAAGAAATCCGCAGTCTTCGTTAGAGAGTTGCTTCAATGTTACTGCAGGGTGCGTTGGTTTCATGCAATATATGGATTATAAAATGGTTACCAGGCTTGTTGTAAGCTGAGGATAAACAGGTGGTTTTTATGTTTCTTAAAAAACTGTTAAGAGTTGAATTCCTTAAGACTATACGTTTCTGTCCGGCAAAGTGTTTCATAATAGAACCCGAAAGCATATTAGAATCTGTTTAAATAAGTGTTCCATGTACATCTTTCTTGAATCTCAGAACAAAAATCACTTATTTTACCTCTCTGATTATGAGACTAAAAAGAAAAAGAGCCGGCAGAATAATTTTCCTGTCCGGAATGTTAATGGCAGTCCTGCTCATCTTCCTGGGAAACAAAGCAGTAGTAAAAACTTCCACCAATGAGTATTGCGCCTCCTGTCATGTTCATCCCCATTCGACCGAAAGCTGGAAACGTTCGACCCACTATGACAACCCTCGTGGTATCCAGGTGCAATGTGTAGATTGTCACCTCCCTTCGCATGGGGAAGTCTATTTATTTGAAAAAGCAAGAACAGGCATCCGCGATGTATGGGCCAACTGGTTTAAGGATTCTGCAAGCTTTAACTGGGAGGCCAAATCACAAATTGACCATGCCAGGGGCCATACCTTTGAATCTTCCTGTATCCATTGTCACCAGAATAACTATCCATTGGGACTGACCAGGGAGGGCCGTGAAGCACATCTCTACTATGAAAGACAGGCCGGTGAATTGCATTGTATCAACTGCCATATTACGGTAGGGCACTATGACCCCGACAGGCTTCATGCACAAAATACCGATTTCGGTATCATCGAAACGGCATCCACGGAACTTTATACGGAACCCGGAGTGATCCATGGCTTTAATAATTTTACGGAATATATACCAGGATCGGCTGTCAGCTTTGAAATGATAGCCATTCCTGGCGGGACATTCACCATGGGGAGCCCGGAGGATGAACCTTTCAGAATGCAGGACGAAGGGCCTGCCAGGGAGGTGAAAGTCAGTCCCTTCTTCATGGCCAAAATTGAGGTTTCCTGGGATGAATACCTGGCGTTCTTTAAGCAAACCGGGGCACAGGGAAAATCCACGGATACCTACCAGAGCATTGATCAGGGAGGCATTGACGGAATTTCAGGACCCACTCCTCCCTATGGGGCTCCTGACCAGGGCTGGGGCAAAGGAAAAATGCCGGCCATGTCAATGACCCATCATGCTGCAGAAGTCTATTGCCAGTGGCTCACAGAAATCACCGGAAAAACCTACCGGCTGCCCACCGAAGCAGAATGGGAATATGCAGCACGCGGCGGGACCAACATGCCCTATTTCTTTGAAGGCGATCCCAGACGCTATGTGGACAAAGGGATCAGAAATAAATTGTTCGGGGTAGATACAAGCGTAATCAACAGCTACATCATCTATGATGAAAATAGCGGATCCAGATCAGCAGCTCCGGATGCTGTCCGGGAAAATCCCTTTGGGCTGGTCAACATGCTGGGGAATGTGTTGGAGTTCTGCTCTGATTGGTATGCCGAAGACACTTACTCACAAAACAGGGAGGGGATCCTGGAAAATCCCACCGGACCGGATTCAGGAGAGGAATATGTGGTCAGAGGCGGGTCTTACAGGGATGGAGCTGAACATGTTCGAAGTGCGTCCAGGGACTTTACCAAATCCCTTGCCTGGATGAAGACCGATCCTCAGATGCCTAAAAGCGTCTGGTGGTACTCAGATTGTTTTCACGTGGGATTCAGGGTAGTGTGTGAGTATGAAGAGACTTCGGCCGATTAATATGAAATAATAGTCAACAATACCAAAACCTTACTAAACTATCTTATATCAAAATGAAAGCAAACAAACCAAGCAGCAGACGCAGATTTTTAGAAAATACTGCGTTGGGTGCCATCGGTGTGATTGGCGCCAGTCACGTGATTCAAGCCTGTGCTCCCGGAGAAACAAGCCTTGAAGTAGTAGAACCCTCTTTTCTGAAAACTGCCGTGGACGGGCAGCCGCTGAGGGCAGGCGTGGTTGGTTGTGGCGGACGAGGATCCGGTGCAGCCATGGATTTTCTGAACGCAGGACCAAACCTGAGTATTGTCGCCCTTGCGGATGTTTTTCAGGACAGGATCGACGACCTCAGAAAAAAACTGAAAGACCAAAAAGAAGTCGAACTGGAAGATGCCAACTGTTTTGTAGGATTTGATGCCTTCAAAAGGCTTCTTGAAGTGGACCTGGATTATGTCATTTTAGCGACCCCTCCTTTTTTCCGTCCTGAGCATTTCCAGGCTTGTGTAGAAGCAAGAAAGCATGTTTTTATGGAAAAGCCGGTGGCTGTTGACCCGGTAGGTGCACGTGCTGTGATGGCTGCCTCCAAGCAAGCTGAGGCAGCTGGCCTGTGTGTGGTTACCGGCACGCAGCGGCGTCACCAGTGGTCATATAACAATGTGAAAGCCCGCATCGATGCCGGGATGATCGGTGACATTACTTCCACCAATGTGTACTGGAATCAAAACAAGCTCTGGCACAAAGAGCAGCAAGCGGGATGGACCGAAATGGAATTTATGCTGCGCGACTGGGTGAACTGGACCTGGCTTTCAGGCGACCATATCGTGGAGCAGCATGTACACAACATCGATGTAAGCAACTGGTTCGTAGGCAAACATCCCCTTGAAGCAGTAAGCATGGGCTCCAGGTTAAGAAGGCCAACCGGAGACTGCTACGATAACTTCGCCGTGGACTTTGTGTATGATAAGAGTATTCACATGAATTCCATGTGCCGGCAAATTAACGATTGTGCCAATAGCGTCAGTGAGTATATCAGGGGAACCAAAGGATACTCGGTGACAGACAACCATAAGATCTTCGACCTCTATGATCTGGATGGTAATGTGCTGTACAAATGGGAAACCCCGGTAGATGCGGCTGGTGAATCTGTCGAAAACAGCCCCTATGTTCAGGAGCACATCGACCTGGTTACTGCCATCCGTGAAGGAAAACAGATCGTTGAAGCTGAAGAGACAGCTATCTCTGTTCTGACAGCCATCATGGGTCGCGAGTCGGCCTATACGGGAAAAAAGGTTACCTGGGAAGACATGATGGGATCCGACGTGGTCCTGGGACCCAAGGGTGAGCTTAGCCTGGGCCCGGTTGATATGGAAAAGATCATCCCCATAGCAGGCAGCGCTCCGGAATAAGCTTTACAGCTCTTCGCCATTCCCTGGCACACAATAAGAAACCGGGTTGCCCCTGATGGAGCAATCCGGTTTTTCTGAAGATAAGCCGCTTGTCGGAGAATATCCCAAGGGCTTAAAACTGATCTACTTTGGCATAGGCTTCAATCACTGCCAATTCGCCCTCCTTTCCTGGAATGGAATTGCCATGCTCCATACCCATAATGCCAGTAAAACCTTTATTATGAATATGTTTAAATACATTCAGGTAGTTTATTTCACCGGTGGTTGGCTCTTTTCTTCCCGGATTGTCACCCATCTGGAAATAAGCAATTTCATCCCAGGCCAGATCGATATTTGGGATCAGGTTCCCTTCATGGATCTGCATATGATAAAGGTCATCCAGGATTTTGCAGGAGGGACTGCCCACCGCTTTGCAAACCAGGTAGCTTTGTGAAATCTTGTTCAGGAACAGACCGGGATGGTCCCTGAAATTCAAGGGCTCCAGGACCATGGTCAGGCCATGGGGCTCCAGAATGTCACAGGCACGCCTCAGTGCATTAACCACATTGGCGGTCTGATAATCGCTGTCTTTCCCGAGATCCACAAATCCGGGAACCACGGTCATCCATTTAGCATTGACTCGTTTGGCCACATCCACCGATTCCCTGATCTCCTTCAGGAAGAGGTCCAGTTTCTCTTCATTACCGCTGGTGAGGCTGGGTTCAGTCCAGAAGATGGTGTGGGCCACAAATACCCCCATCTCCATGCCCAGGCTGGCCATCTTGCCGGCGATTTTCTCCTGGGTGGCTATCTCCCTGCCTTTCATTCCATTGTCCTCCATAGCGGTAAACCCTGCGTCGGCCATAAATTGGAGCTGGTCGAGAAGGTCCTCTCCGGCCGAATGCCTGAACATACCGAAATGGGGGGCATACTTTAGTTTAAACGAATGCTTGCCATCGGCAGGTGATGTTGGTGAAACTGCCGAAGCATGCGCTATTCCACCACTTACCAGGGCGCCGGTGGCTGCTGCACTACTTTTGAGAAAAGATCTGCGTTGCATAGGATGTGCTTTATAAAGTTGAAAGAAAAAACGAAGATCTTAAATGTAACAAAATATTTCTTTGGATTAGCTTAGAGAGAGAACCAGAAATTCAGTTTAAACATAAAAACGTTATTTCCCTTCATTCCCCGGAGATCTCCCATTATATCCGATACCGGATGATAGTCTCCTTCCCATCCCGAACGATCGTGCGCCCATACCGTAAAAAACTGAAATCAAGCTTACTAAAGCTCCCGGGACTGCCATAATACTGGATGGAAAATTCAGGGTTGAGAAAAGGGTAAAACCCAAAAGCAAAGCAGGAACCTGTTTCATATGGCGGAGTGACTTACAAAAATAACAGAATTAAATTCAGTCAGGACACCAGCAGATAATCCTTCCCTTCGGTATATCCCCTGAGTTCCAGGAAGGCCTGTATCTTTTCCCGGTTATCCATTTGCCTGATGTATGTGAGAATAAATCCCGATCCCGCTTCGGGCAGGTCTTCATAATACAGAAGCTTCCTGTCCAGCTGGCGGCTCTTTTTTGTATCAATATAGGTGTCAATCCGAATACCCTTCGCCTCCAGGATCCTGGCCCTCCGTCGAGAGATTCTGCTGGCCCCCCACACCCACACGGCTGGGTGATAGGGATTGTGTTCCGAAAGCCATTTGGCCAGGTAATGACTCTTGATTTCAAAAAAAGCCCTGTCGCTGTAGATGGGATGGGTCCTGGTCAGCCTACCCGGCGAATCGTTCCAGTCGAGGACCACTTCGGGTACTTTGCCAATCCTGACTCCCTGGTGAAGCCATCGAAGCCACATCTCGTAATCCTCCGGGAAGTCACCAGACCTGTAAAGTCCATGTCGTCCTGAAGTTTCCCTTCGCCACATGGCGGTGGGATTTACAATGGGAGCTTCAATGAAGCGTCTGTTAAATATCTCTTCATAGGTGATGACCGAATTACTCCATTCCACAAACCTTCTGAATCCACCGGTAGTAAGCGGATCTCCCCGGTGGGTCACCAGTCCGCCCACAGCTCCGTAGTCCTTATGGGAATCGAGAAATTCCGATTGCACCCTGAGCCTGCAGGGCCGGGCCAGATCATCTGCATCCATGCGGGCCAGATAGGTACCCCGGGCCACTTCACATCCTGTATTGGATGCAAACATAACTCCCTGCCGGGTTTCATCAACCAGTCTGAATCTTAAATCCCTCTGCTCCCATTCGACTGCTATATCCCTGCCTGTATCCCTCGAATTGTTGTTCACCATGACACATTCCCAATCGTTGAACTCTTGATCTGCAATGCTTTGAAGAGCATCAGAAAGAGTCCTTTCAGCATTAAAAAAAGGAAGTACTACAGATATTTTTGGTGCAACGCCGGGCATTTCTCCTGTTTGATCTACACAAAGATAAGGATGTCTGCAGATCAGATGAACAGGAATTACTCTTCAGGACCCATCCTGCGTAATCTTTTTATCTCACCCCGGATCTTTTTGCTTCGGATCCTCTTCTCCATACCGGACCGGGACGGTTGAGTGGGCCTGCGCTTCTTTACCGGAACCAGGCTTGCATGTACCAGGTTTATAAATCTCTCTGTAACATCTGCTTTGTTCCGGAATTGTGATCTGTATTTTTCTGAGACCAGGATCAATACCCCCTCCCTGGTGATTCGCTTAGCCAGACGGGCGACTACTACCTTGATCTGTGCCTCATTCAAACAGGCCGATTCATACGGGCACCACCTCAGTTCTACCCGTGATTCCGTTTTATTTACATGTTGCCCTCCCGGGCCGGACGACCGGCTGCTTCTGTACTGAACTTCTCCGGCTAAACAGTCTCTCATATCATAACTTTTGATCTTATGGCCTCGAATTCAGGTCCATGACTCTTAAGTGAAAAGTTCGATCAGCTCTTTTTCCGAAAGAGATTTCAAAGGATTATTGGAAGTGACAAAGGTCTCCGCCAGTTCCCGTTTCCGCTCCTGCAAACGCTGTATCTTTTCCTCAATGGAATCGTTTGAGATAAAACGGTATACAAATACTCTGCTCTCCCGACCAATCCGGTGTGCCCGGCTCAAAGCCTGCATTTCCGCCGCCGGGTTCCACCAGGGATCAAGAATAAAGACATAATCTGCTGCGGTCAGGTTAAGGCCTACTCCGCCTGCCCTTAAGGAAATCAGGAAAACCGAACAATCGCTGTTGGCCTGAAAATCTTTTACTGCCGTCTCCCGCTGTCGCTGGTTTCTTGAACCGGTCAGGTATGCATATCCGATTCCATCCTCCTCAAAACGAGTTCTGAACAGATCGAGATGTTTGACAAATGAGGAAAAAACCAGCACTTTATGTCCCTCTGAAATCACGCTCTCTATATTCCGGTAAACCTCTGTAAACTTCCCGGATTCCTCACCGGTGAACTCCTCCACCAGGTCGGGGTGGTTAGCGATCTGACGAAGACGCGTCAGCGCCTGAAGAACTATCATGGATGATTTTTCTACTCCCAGCTCCTCGAAATTCTCCAGTATGGCATTGCGTACCTGGGATTTTTCCTCCTCATAAAGCCTGTGTTGCGATTCGGTCATATTCACATACCGGATCTGTTCATACAAAGGGGGCAGTTCCCGGGCAACCTCATCTTTTGTCCGCCGGAGAATAAAAGGATGAATCAGCTCCTTGAGCTTTTCCTCCCTGGACTCATCACCCTTCTTTTCAATGGGTTGAACAAATGTGCGTTTGAAAAAACTGAGGGTCCCCAGTAAGCCGGGATTTACAAAATTAATCTGCGACCACAGGTCGGTTAATGAGTTCTCAATGGGCGTACCGGTCAGGACCAGTTTATAATCTGACTGCAAAGAAGCCATGGCATGATAAAGCTTAGAGGAGGGATTCTTGATCATCTGGCTCTCATCCAGGATAATATAGTGAAACCTGAAAGTTGACAGATTCGCACTATCCTGGCGCACCGTATGGTAGGTGGAAAGGACTAGGTCATAGTAGGAGAAATTGGATAGTTCACGGTTACGCTGTGCCCCTGCATGCGAAAGTATTTTTAAACCGGGAGCAAACCTCCTGCACTCCCTGGCCCAGTTATGAATGAGGGAGGCTGGAACAACAATCAGAGAGGTAAGCTTCTTTGCGGGTTGACTGAATAGTGAAAGCTGTCCCCTGGCAGATATCGATGCAGTATCCTTATCCGTTTCCCCTGATTCAGAACCAAGTTCCCTGGATCGCAACAAAATGGCAATTGCCTGCAGGGTTTTCCCCAGTCCCATATCATCAGCCAGGCAGCCTCCAAAATCATTTTGTTGCAGGTGGCACAACCACCTGAATCCCTCCAGCTGATAGTCTCTGAGGGTGGCGTCCAGGCCAGCGGGGACAGCTGTTTCCGGGAGGGACTCCAGACTTTTTAAAGCTTCGAGTTTCGCCAGGGTTTCGGCATGAAACCCGCGAACCGAATTGTCCACCATGGAGAAGTGCTGCTTATGAATCCGGATCCCGTCCCCGGCCGATTTCCCAAATTCAAACATGGAAAGGTAACGGGCAAACCACTCTTCAGGCAGCACAAAGATGCTGTTGCCGGGTAAGAGAAACTCCCTGTTTCCCTCCAGGATGTGATTCTTTAACTGGATAAAAGGGATTTCCAGATCACCCAGCCTGATCTGCCCATATATATCAAACCAATCATTCTTTTCCCTGGAATCAATGTTCAGTTCGATCTTTCCCAGATAATATTCACGATCCAGTCTCTGTTTGATCTCTATGCCGGAAGCGGCTAAGGCGGATCCATTTTCATTAATGAAATTAATCGCTGAATATATATCACTTACATGATCTTTATTAAACTTATGATTTAAATAGAAATTACATTCATCACTGGATCGAAGTCCCACTTCATTCAGCAGGTCTACCATCTCCAGTTCCCATTCAAAATCCCGTTCAAATTTCTCAAATGCATGCCCGCTGGCCTCACCCAGGTAATTGACAAAGCGCCTCAGGGGACTTTCACGTGTAATCCTGTATTTCTGATAGTACAGGCTAAGGATCCATACCGGCCGCTTAGAGATCCCCACTTCCAGGCATAAGACAGCCCGAGGGAAAGGGGAAATGGTCCTCACTTCAAATCCTTCATTCAGAGTGTGATAATCCCGGAGTGTATTCCGCACAAAAGATCCAAAATACTTCCCCTCCGACTGAAGTGGAACCAGGACCCGCTCTTTGGTCATAAATGGTTTTAGCTTCTTACTGTCGATATCATTGACAAAGTAAAGAGTATCGCCCAGGATGATGGTGCATGGATCATTGGTAACAAGCTCCAGGGGGACATCCTTCAGGATCAGCTGATGCTCACCATGAATCAGCGACAAGGCATAGGAGAGTTGGTTCCGGTAGCTGAAACTAAAAACGGGAACAGCAGGCATGCGCTCCAGTTTAAGAAAATCTTCCGGAAATACATTCCGGGTGCTTTTCTCTTTAACAAAAACCGGAATGCGGTTGTCCCTGGCAATCTGCAGAATGGCGAAAAGCTTCTTCTCTATATAGGGCCTGATATGAGTTCTAATAAGCTCACGATCCACCTGATCCTGAAACTGTTTCACTGTCTTTTGCCTGGAGAAAACCCGATGCAGATTCCGATCACTGTATTCATCTACCAGCTGAAGCACTTCCCGCTGCATGGGACTCAGGCGTTGATACGCCATGGTCGAAGGATCATTTTGGATGTATTCCCCCGGAATGTGAAATTCTCGGCCCGGTTCCTTCTCCAGTACCTGTGCCAGTAAAATCCTTCCCCATAAACGGTGAGGCATATAGCCCAAGGCAAATCGAATCTCCCTCATTTCTGAAACTTTTGCCGCTTGTCTCCCAGTTTAAAATCCGACTCCGTCCCGTCACTCCAGACAGTAATCATTAGAAAATCGCCCCGTTTCATTTGATTCACCTGATCTTCTCCATCCTCTTTTGCCCCTTCAGATATGGCACTTCTGGCGGCTTCTCTGGCCAGTTTCGGAGGAACATGAACCAGGTAAAGATAAGCCATATCCAGACCCTGTTCCCCCTGAATAAGCAATTGTCCCAGGGTAGATTCCACATTCATCAGAGGAATGATAATCATGGAATCCATGAGGGTAAAACTATTCCTGACAGTCGCAAACCTGACATTATTCAGATCCTTGCTGTCCAGAAATTTTCCGGCTGCCTGCAGAGGCGTAAAATTAATCAGAGCGCCATCTCGTACCCGGACATTAAAAGCAGCTGTTGTATTGGGGACATCTACATTCAGTTCCGGAGTGATAAAGATCTCTGCCAATCCCCTGGCATCCACAATGCCGTTAAAATGGTCATTCAGTGCCAGAATGGTGTCTCCCGATTGCAGTTCCAGATTCAGATCACCAATGTCGATGTCCTCCAGAACAAATTCAGCACTGATGTAGTACTTATCCGGGTCGGATAAATTGAGTTGCCCGTTAACCTCAAGAGTGCCTTTCCCTTCAGGAGAACTAACCAGCTGGTCCAGGTAAAAAATCTTCTCTTTGCTAGTCCTGAATCTTCCATTTATTCCGGAAACCTTGTGTTTGTCATAGCGGATTTCGCCGATATCCACCCCAAAATCGATATTGGGATAAGCTATCTCATTAAGTCTAAAGGGGACCATTTGCTCCACGGTATCTTTTTCTTCTGTCTCCCCTTCTTCAAGAGGCTGCCCGTAAGCAAGCAGGTGGTTAAAATCGAGCAAATCCGAATATAGTTCAATATTCCCGTGAATGTTTTCCATCAGGGTATCCGCAAAATTCACAATATTTGCAGACAGGCCGATATTATTCTCACCCACACTGCCCTGAAAATTTTCGATCAGCAGGGTGTCTCCCTCCCTTTCAATCCGGATAAGGAAATCCCTGAACTTGCTTGGATAGTAACGGAATCCCCAGCCCAGATTCACGATATCCAGTTTAAAATCCATAGCCACACTATCGTAAACCAAGCCTGCAGCAGAAGCTTCCAGGCTGCCAGTCAGATATAAATCCTCCAGGTGCTCAGAACTGTAGGTCTCCGGAAGAAGAAATTCGTCATGAATCGTAAAGAGGTCCTCCGCCCTTAGCTGACCGGAAGAAAGATTAAAGTCCAGAGACACCATCCCTCCCGAATCGGCCCGGGCCAGAGCCTGATAGTTGGCCAAGTTCGCTGACAATTCCATGGAGCTCTGCCCGATGGTGGCCCGCAGATGGTGAAGAGCTATCGTATCAGAGCTAAGGGTTAATGCAACATTCACATCTGAAATCTTTGCCATCAGAGGAAGTGATACTCCGGAACTATCCAGGAAAATCTTCACGACAGGAAGTGAATCCATGGCTAAATAATCATCCAGTTCATCCTTCCCGATCTGCACCTTAGCTTCTATATACAAATCTTTGATCTCCTCTCCCAACATATTTGTAACCGCAGTATCCCCCAGCAGAGTTTCCGGCCTGAGCAGTGCCGAAGAAAGGGTGATACCCGCCCTTATATCTCTTTCATAATCGAGAAGATAAAGCAGAACATTCTCCGAGGTAAGTCCAACATTCAGCTGATTCCCGTTAAATTCCCAAGACACACTCTCTGCCTCAATGATGCTGTCGTGCATAGCCAGGGCGCCCGAAAGATTCCTGATACTATCTCTGCGGATACTACCGTGATTCATCACAAAGGAGACCTCTTCAAAGCCGGCAGTCAGGGTACCATCATCATTTAGAAAACTCCCGGTCTCCCGGTTAACAGTCCCACTAACCTGACCCTGAAGGCTAAGGGTTCCCGACAGCATACTTAAATAATCTCCCTGGAACATCTCCTCCAGGCCTTCCAGGTTAGCCGCGCAGTCTACTTCAATATTCAGTTCAGGTGATTTGACATTACTCGCTGTTATATTAGCATTAATAAATCCTTCCGGGAAATAGGCCACAAAATCCTGTAGCTCCAGATAAGCATCGCTTAGATCACTTCTTCTTCCATTGGTGGCAAACATATGGAATGAAATACCCGTCACATCTCTGTTCAGTGCTCTGATTCTGAAGCCCAGGTCTTCCGCATTTCCATTCACACGTATTACCGGCAATTCATCTCCCCCAAATCCTCCCTGAACGGTACCGTTCATATGAATACTTCCGTCCCCTATCTGTTCGATCTCCCTCAAATCAAGGATTCCTCTGAAAAGGTAGTTCAACAGTTCCAGACCTTCGTTGGCAGCCGTGTATGCAAAATCGATTCGTGGATGTTCTCCAAAGTTAAGATTCCCCCAGGTCTCAAATTCCAGTCCGGAAACACTCAGACTACTGGGCTGAACCTCCAGGGTATGCATTCCGGGATTCATAGCTATGCTGCCCTTCAGCAAAACATTTTTATCAATTTTACCATTGATAACTTGATACTTAACACTATCTATATCTATATCTACTTCAAGTCCGGCATTAAGCTGCCCTGAAAGGTAACTGAAACTGCTCTCGAAGCGGTTTACCAGCAGACTAACATGCTGGTCCTTCAGCCGGTCATCCATAATTGCACGGACATTTATAAGCTCAATCTTATCGAGCTCGATGGCCAGAGGAGTCTCTTTTTCAGCAGTGTCTTTCTCTGTTTCTACTCCGAACCTGATCCCAAGTGCATGCTCCAGGTTGCTGACCGAATCTTCATTTATCTGCATAAAGACAATGCCATCTTTGAATCTGGCTTCAGATACCATGATCCCGCCTTTGATGAGTTCTACCAGATCAAGCGTAACTCCTATCTCGTTCAGGGCAATGATGGGCTCCTGACCGGGACTGTCTCCCTTTACTTCCTTTTCAAAGTATTTTACCTCCCGCAGCTGCAGCGAGATATCCGGAAACTTCAGGAAAGGGATCAGGTTCATCCGGCCCATCCGGACCTCACCCGGCTGCTGCTCATTCAGGTAGCTTACTGCCTTGTTCAGGAAGAAGTTCCGTCCCAGATAAAATACCAGCGTTGCTAGGATTACCAGGGAGACAATCCCTGCAAGAATCCAGGCAATTATTCTGAAAAATCTGACCTTTCGTCTAGCCACGTTCAAAAATATAATCTATCATGTACCGAAATTAGTAATAAGCCGGTAATACACACGAACCTTTTGCTAAAATGCATCGTATAAATCTTTGAATATACCTGCATCCTAATGTAATTTTGCAGGATAACTGATACACTTCGATGAAAAAAAGAAACATAGTAATTGCAGCTGTGGCTTTTACGGCCATGGGCATTCTTCCGGCATGTGACATTATTGAAGAGTGTGGTACTTGCGAACTGGTCACGGAAGATGCACAAGGGAACAAAAGTTATGGAACACCCCTGCCATTCTGCGGTGATGATTTAACTGACAAAAAAAATGCACCGCCTGTTACCATCAACGGGGTCACCACCTACTGGAATTGTGATTAAGCTTTTACGCCGATAATCACTACATCATCAATCTGCTCTATATCTTTGCGGTAATCGGTAAATACTTCATCCAGCCGGTTCCCCTGATCAATCATGGGAAGGTGCTGGACAGATAGCAGCAGTTTTTTGAAGTTTTTTGCCAGGAACTTTTTCCGGTCCGGACCCCCAAACTGGTCCGCGAATCCATCCGAGAAGGTATAGAAGGTATCGCCCCGTTTCAATTCCAGCTCGTGCAGGGAGAAAGGATCCATAATATCGTGAATGGCAACCGGCATTTTGTCTCCTCTAAGCTGTGTAAGCTGGTTATCAGATACCAGGTAAAGCGGATTATTGGCGCCGCTGAACTGCAGATGGAGCTTCTTCCTGTCGAACAAACAGACCGTCATATCCATACCATCCTTAACGACACTACCGGTCTCCTGCCGGAGGGCTTCTATGATTTTATCGCGTAAATGATTCAGGACCAGATCCGGCCTGCAGATTTCCTTTGAGATAATGATTTCATTTAGAAGACTGATTCCCAGCATACTCATAAATGCACCCGGAACACCGTGTCCGGTGCAGTCGGCTGTGACAATCAGGAACTTATCGTCGATCTCCTCGGCCCAGTAAAAGTCGCCGCTTACGATATCCCTCGGCTTGAAAAGCACAAAATGATCCAGTTTATGTGAAAAAAGTTCCATGGAAGGAAGAATGGCGGTCTGGATCATCTTTGCATACTCTATGCTATCGGTTATATGTTTCTTCTGATAGGCAATCTGATCCCGCTGGGCCTGAAGTAAAATATTCGCCTTCTTCTTATTCCTGTAATTCTGCCAGATAAAGTACACCAGGCCAATTACCAGCAGCAGAGCAAGGGCAGCCGCAAAAATGATTATTTTCTGTTTCTGAATGGCCTCTGCCTGCAGGACTATTTTCTCATCCTGCATCCTGATTTCCTCCTCTTTTTGTAAAATAGCCTCCTCCTTAGTCCTGATGTTTAATTCCTGATCGGCCAGGACCTTCCTTTGCTGGTTCACCTCTTTAAGCTGGGCTTCAATGGTGGCACTCTGGGACAGAATCTTAGTCTCCTGGATTTGCAGCACTTTTGATTTTTGTGCTATCTCTGTTTCCCGCTCACCGATCTCCTGTCTCAAAGACTCCAGGGTTCGCTGGTTATCCCGGATAAGGATCTCCTGGTCACGTATCTGATCCTGTTGCTGTTCAATTAACACATATTGCTGTTCGGTTATACTCTTCTCCAGTTCCAGCTCCCCTTCTGTGACCTCATAGAGAGATTCCCAGTCTTCCCGGGTCTTTATGGCCTGGGCCAGAAAGAGCTCATTGACAAAAAGACCCTCCTGAATCATCAACTCCTCATTGGCTTCAAATCTGGGTTCTCCATTAATAACAACAAAATTGATCATGGACGTACGAAAGGGATATCCTTCAGAAATGAGCAAAGTATTTTCTCCTCTGATTTTTTCAATCACTTCATCGATCCGAAATCCATCCTCCCGGTTTAAAAAAACCACCTGGGAAGGTTGCAGGTAAAGTATATCGGTACAAACTTTGATTACTATGGGCTTCCCCTGTATCTCTCTTCTGGTTTTTGCCAGTTTTTCCATATCAAAATACAAATTCGAATCATTGTCCAGTATGGTGATAACGAACTGATCCTGAAGGTGGTTAGTGTCTGTAAAAAGGACATATCTGGAAATGTCCAGGATATAGAGCGCCCTGGTTTCATTGGTGAAGCCCTGCTGTGCAAAAATAGTTGGAGCGGCCAGGGTAATTATCACCAGCATCACCAGTTTATGGAAGCGTTTCATAAATCGCTAATGGTTGGACACCGTTCAAATTAAGTATTTTTTTTTACTATTGCAGCATAAATGCTCCACCAGATGGACCCCATACTCATAGTCCCAGTCATCATCGGAGTTTTGGGACTTATACTTTTTCTTCCAATTAAAGGAGCTACTTACTTTCATTTAAGCAGGCCGGTGAAGCGAGTGCATGAAGCTGATGCTGTACTTTCCAGAAGTTTGCTGATTCCAGGAAGTGAAGCCTATGAAAGCTATTATAAACAACACCCGGAATTCCGTAGTACTGATGACCGGTCCAGAAGAGCCCCGGGACTTCTGGATGCGCGATCCAGGTATTATCAGGCCGGCACTTTTAAAGCTGCAAAAGCAAATTTTGAAATCATAAACTATCTGGGGGGCATTAGCCGCGGAGCTATTTCCGAAGGGGAAGCTCTTTCTGAACAGCCTTCCCGGGAAGCCTTAAAGAACGATCCCTTTAAAACCTCCCGCTTTATCTTACACTGGTTAAGGAAGACCGGTGCTCACAGTGTTGGATTCACCCGATTGCAGGAATATCACCTTTATTCTCATAAGGGCAGGGGGAAGCAAGCCGGATCACCCATCCTGAAAGAGCATGAACATGCTATAGCCATTTGCGTTGAGATGGATCACCGGATGATGCAATCCTCACCCCGGGGTACAGCGGTTATGGAGTCCTCCGAACAATACCTGCAATCGGGAGTTCTTGCACTGAAACTGGCTGCCTGGATCAGAGAACTTGGTTACAAGGCCACCGCTCACATCGACGGGAACTACGAAGTGATCTGCCCGCTGGTAGCCGTTGATGCGGGATTGGGAACCATAGGAAGAATGGGGCTGTTGATGACCCCCCGCCTTGGACCAAGAGTAAGAATTTCCGTGGTAAGCACCAATATGCCACTTTGCTATGAAATAAAAAGTCCAGACAGAACCATCCTTCATTTCTGTCATCATTGCAAGAAATGCGCCTTGGTTTGTCCCTCCGCCGCCATTCCGGACGGCCCCAGGGAAATGATCGACGGGGCGGAACGCTGGCAGATCAACTCAGAAAAATGTTATCAATACTGGACCACTTCCGGAACAGACTGTGGAAGGTGCATCGCAGCCTGTCCATTCAGCCATCCCGACAAGCTGTTTCACCGGTTTATAAGATGGGGTATAAAAAATAATTTGTTTTTCCGGTATCTGGCCATTAAATTGGATGATCTTTTTTATGGCCGCCTGCCTGCAATACAGCCATTGCCCGAGTGGGCAGACATAGGGGATAAGCAATGACGATCTCTTCCTATATAGCCCTGGGTATAATCCTGTTGATGATTGCTGCCCTGATAAAGGAGATCCTGCGCCCCGGCCTGATCCTCTTTTCTGCCCTGGTTATCTTCATGTCTTTCGGTATCCTCTCTGCAGAAGAAGCATTGTCGGGCTTCTCCAACAAGGGGATGATCACCGTCGCATTACTATTTCTGGTCAGTGAAGGAGTGAAGGAATCGGGAGTGTTGAACCGAATTGGCACACTCATTCTTCCAAAAAAACGAAAACCTATTCCCAGGCTGCTCATGCAGATTATGATCCCTGTATCGGCCATATCCGCCTTTTTAAACAACACTCCCGTGGTGATTATTTTTGGACCCATGTTGAAAAAATGGGCCGATAAGCTCAGTTTGCCCTCCCAAAAATTCCTGATCCCCCTCTCTTATGCCACCATATTCGGGGGTACCTGCACCCTTATCGGTACTTCAACCAATCTACTGGTACATGGTATGATGCTTGATCGGGGTATGGCCGGGTTGGGTATGTTTGAGCTGGCCAAGGTGGGGCTCTTTATTGTCTTTTTCGGTTTCATTTATATGAACCTCTTTTCTAACCGCTTACTGCCGGGAGAAAAAATCCCCAGGTTCAGTTTTCCAAACGACACCCGGGAATATAATTTTGATCTGTATCTTCCAAAGAATTCAAATCTGATTGGGAAAGAGATTGAGAAGCGCCGGCTGCCCGGACTTGATGAATTCACGGTTCGGACAGTGATCAGGGATGGCAAGCACATACGCATCTCAAACTCTCCTTTTCAACTGGACACGGATGATGAGTTAATTGTTGCGGGAAGCTCTGAGAATGTGGGTTACCTGACCCAGGCCACGGAAGTAAAGATGAAGGCCCTTGAGGAAGTATCCCCGGATTTCCTTAAAAAATCCCTTCGCCAGGTGGAGGTGGTACTTGCTCCCCGCTTCCCCGGAATTCAGCGCACCCTGGGTGAGTTTGATTTTTTTGGTCACTATAACGCAGTGGTCATGGCTGTGCATCGAAACGGAGAACGTATAAGCACCAACCTGAATAAACTGGAATTAAAGGCGGGGGATAATCTGATGCTTCTGACCACAGAAGACTTCACCAGGTACTGGGGCGAATCCAGGGTCTTTTATATGGCTACAGAAATAGGCGAAATGGATGATGCCAAGGACCGTCGCAGAAGGTGGATAGCCATGATACTGGTTTTCCTGATGATTGCCGGAGCCACTGCCGGTCAGTTCATTCCGGTACAGGGCAAACATCAGTTCGACATGTTCTTTTTTGCTGCGGTCACGATGGTACTCATGGCACTTATGAAAATATTTTCTGCTAAAAAGTACACTAAACCCATTAACTGGGATGTGTTGATCACTATCGCCTGTGCCATCGGGATCAGCAGGGCTCTGCAGAATTCCGGGGCGGCCGATTTTATTGCCCGAAGCACCATTAAACTCTCGAAAGGTTTTGGGCCCCTGGGGGTAATGGCAGCCATATTTATCATCACCAATATATTCACGGAAATCATTACCAATAATGCCGCTGCAGCCATCACTTTCCCGATTGCTTACGCAGCAGCCATCCAGATGGGGGTGGATCCCAGACCTTTTTTCATTACCATTTGCGTGGCAGCATCTGCCAGCTTCTCTACCCCGATTGGCTACCAAACCAACCTGATTGTGCAGAGTATCGGCAACTATAAATTCAGTGATTACTGGAAAATAGGATTACCCCTGAATATCCTGGCGCTAATCATTTCACTGCTGGTCATTCCACGATTCTGGCCTTTCTGAACCGGAACTAATAACCTGCTGCCTGCCCGTCTTTCCTGGACTCCGAAGCCCCGAAATAGACCTCATTTTTCTTATCCCACATAATAGCCTGGTAACCGCCATACCCACCGTCAGAATACTGGACCTGGTGACCTCTTTGCATCAGTCCCCTGATACTCTCATAGGAGATTCCCGATTCAAGCATAACTACTCCGCCATCGGTCATCTCTGTACCGGTTGGTTGTGAAGATCCGTCATGACGGATTCTTGGAGCATCCCCGGCTTCCTGCAGGTTCATACCGAAATCGATCATATTAATCACAATCTGAGCATGGCCCTGGGGCTGCATGGAACCGCCCATCACTCCAAAGCTCATATAGGGTTGACCATCCTTGGTGATAAATGCAGGAATGATGGTATGAAAGGGCCTTTTACCCGGTTCATACACATTGAAATGGCCCTCCTCAAGGCTAAAAAGCTCTCCCCGGTCCTGAAGGATAAAACCAAGTCCGGGCGGGCACATCCCCGAACCCAGTCCGCGAAAATTACTCTGAATCAGCGAAATCATATTACCCTTCCCATCCGCGACCGTCATATAGATGGTATTCCCGTGCTCCATCTCACCAGCATCCAGATTGCGGGAAGCCCTTTGAGGGTCTATCAGCTCTGTTCTTTTTGCCGCATACTCTTTTGAGATGAGCTGGCCAACGGGCAGGGCATTAAATGCCGGGTCGGCATAGTACTTTGCCCTGTCTTCAAATGCCAGTTTCTTGGCCTCAACAAAATGATGGATGTACTCACTGCTGCCAAATCCCATGGAAGCAATATCAAAGTGCTCCAGAATATTCAGGATCTGGAGAGCCGCAATGCCCTGGCCGTTGGGGGGCAATTCCCAGATATCGTATCCGCGGTAATTGGAACTAACCGGCTCTACCCACTCGGATGTATGACTGGCCAGATCTTCATAGGACAGAAATCCTCCCTGCTCCTTCATAAATGCATCGATCGTCCTGGCGATCTCCCCTTTATAGAAGACATCCCGTCCCCCCTCGGCAATCTTCTGAAGGGTGGAGGCCAGATAGGGGTTTTTGAATATCTCCCCTTTTTCGGGAGACTTTCCTCCCGGCATATATACTTCCTTCACATTGGGATACTGGCTTAGAAAACTGGCTGAAGTCCAGTAATGGGCGATGAGTTCAGTAAGCGGAAAACCTTCTCTGGCATAAGTGATTGCCGGACTGAGTATCGCCTCCATATTCATGGTCCCAAAACGTTTATGCAGTTCGAACCACCCATCCACACAACCAGGAACAGATACGGGAAGCGGTCCGTAGGCGGGAATTTTTTGATAAGCATTTTCCTTGAAAAAATCCAAAGTCAGAGAACGGGGCGACCTTCCGCTGGCATTCAGGCCATACAGGCGCTCTGTTTCTGCATCCCATACGATGGCAAACAAATCCCCGCCTATTCCGTTTCCGGTGGGTTCAACCAGTCCAAGCAGTGCATTTGCAGCAATAGCCGCATCCACTGCATTCCCTCCCGCTTTCAATATATCTAGAGCCACCTGAGTCGCCAGGGGCTGACTGGTGCAAGCCATTCCATGCCGGGCAATCACTTCGGAACGCGTAGCAAATGGCAAACCGGTCATTCTGTCCTGTCCGAAGGAGGTATTGAAGAGCAGTGTAAGGCTTAAACTAATAAGAAAATTTTTCATGACTGATAATGGGTTTATGGACTTTTATTCGATACTAAAATACAAAAAAACCTGTCCGCCAACGCGAACAGGCTCTCTTATATGATTTTCAGCCGGCCTTTAAAACCCAACCGTCTAAAGGCTGCCAAAGCCTCTTTACTTATCCTTTAACTTATACACCCTTACCCAGTCGATCTCCATGGCGGAGGGGAGCCCTGCCCCGGAAGCATCCTTCTTCAGGCTGGAAGAGAAATTAATATACATCTCTTCCTGTGGAACCCCTGAGGTCTGGGTCTTAAATACCTTTCCGTTGATCTTCCAGGTCAGTTTATTGGGTGTCCATTCCAGAGTATAGATGAAATACTCATCCGCATACTTGTGTCCCCTGGTTTTTGAGACAGATCTGTTGGGAGATGCGCTTGAACCCCAGAAGTAGTTGGAGTAGTGTTTACCATTTTCGAATCTGGCCACATCTATATGCGGAAGCATGGTCTCCGACACCATCCAGAAGGCCTGGGCTAATGCAGTACCGGCCATTTTTATTTTTGCATGAAATACCCCGTATTTCTGACTGAAGCTCCTGGCTGTGTTAATCAGTCCCGAAGTATAATCAAAATCCTCGCGGACAAATCCCTGCTCGGGCCTCCAAACCAGGCCAGACGTTTTACCCTCTTTTGTAACGATTCGTGCCTTGTTGTCATAAAACTCGATGTTCTCCCCATTGGTGGGAAAGCTAAGATCATCCTCCATGGCATAGGGCTCATTCAGGCTCTTCTCGCCCCAGAAGTGCTGAGTCATCCATTTTGATCGATCCAGTTTACCCTCATTAAATTTCTCGTCAAAAGTGAGATCCCATCTCTCAATTTCTTTAAAAGGATATTTCTTTTTTGTCCTGTAATACCACACAAGCTGCCCGGATTTTTTCAGGACCTGATATTCTGTCTCCCTTTGAAACTCTTCAGAATCTTTATAGGCAGCCCTTTTCATCTTCTTCTTCCGAACCTTGAAAGCATTCGATTTCACTTCCTTTTCAAGTTCAAGGTAATGCTTCAATTCATCCGAATTTTCATAATCCCTGAAAGCTTCATAATCAGCTCTCAGTTTATCATCTGCTGTTTCCACCTTCTCGGTACTGGGTACCATTCCAAGTAAAAAACTTAAACTCGCCATAACAATATCAATTCTGAAACAGGTTAATACTCAACATATAGTGACTAAAGATATAAAAAAATCATCGCGAGTAGGATCTTCTCCTACTTTTAAAATAGTACACTCCCTGAACGGAAATAATAAACTGGGAGTATTTAGAAAAGAGGTACTTTCCACTGATATTAAAATCCCATTTAGGAGCCATCCTCAACTCCAGGCCTGCACCCAGGTTAGCTCCGATTGCAAAGTCTGAATCATCAGTAATAGTTTCATTTCCAGTAACTACAACAGGTTCAAAATCTGAATTCAGGTAGGTCAGATCGCCCCCCAGAAAAGCCACAGTCTTGACAGTTCCCTCCTGGAAGAAAGTATATTGAACATCCAGATCGCCCTGGAACATTAAATTGGTTAAAGTAAAATAACCGGTTTCAAGTTTATACCTGTTAAAAGCGGTAACAGATGGGACGACATGAATGGTGCTTGCTTTATTCAGGGCCAGCCAGGTCTTCAGAACGACTCCCGGATTACCCGTCTCCCCGTAATTAAAATCAACCCCCGAGGAGAAAGTAAATCCGCCGCCGACCCTGTGAATCTGTCCGGAACTACTCAGTCCCGTTGCCAAGAGTGTGACTATCAGTAAGAAGGCATTTCTGGTCGGCCAGGGAATTATCACTTGTCTGAAGTTTAGATGTTGATTCTACGAAAACAGGACGGTTCTGGTTTCAAATAAACACTTAAATTCCAAGCATTTTTCAGAGTGTCAACTTTCTAAATAAATTAGCTTGATCACTTAAAAAAAGTGCTAAATTTGTGCTTCTGAATAAATATTTATTACCGCATAAAACAGCATTTTACTGATGGCAAAAATGATTGGAAAAATCATACAGGTGATCGGGCCTGTGATCGATGTAAGTTTAGAAGAAACCGGCGAAGAACTTCCCCCAATATATGAAGCCCTTGAAATTGAACGTGAAAGTGGCCAGAAATTAATTATCGAAGTTCAGCAGCACATCGGTGAGCATACAGTCAGGACTATTGCCATGGACTCCACGGATGGCCTTCAGCGCGGAATGAAAGTACTTGCTACAGGTGAAGCCATCAAAATGCCAAAAGGCGAAGATGTAAAAGGACGTTTGCTTAATGTTGTGGGTGAGGCGATCGATGGAATTGGGGCGGTAGATTCCAGTCAGGGATACCAGGTTCACAGACATCCCCCCAAATATGATGAGCTTTCTACCGAAACGGAAGTGCTTTTAACAGGAATAAAAGTGATCGACCTGCTGGAACCCTACTCAAAAGGCGGAAAGATTGGATTGTTTGGTGGTGCCGGTGTAGGCAAGACGGTGATAATCATGGAGCTGATTAACAACATTGTTAAGAAATACCAGGGTACCTCTGTTTTTGCCGGCGTAGGTGAAAGAACCAGGGAAGGAAATGACCTGCTCCGCGAAATGATCGAATCAGGAGTAATTAAGTATGGCAAAGAATTTGTAAAAAGTATGGAAGAGGGTTCCTGGGATCTGAGTAAGATTGATCGTGAAGAGCTGGATACATCCCAGGCCACACTGGTATTTGGCCAGATGAACGAACCCCCCGGAGCACGTGCTACTGTAGCGCTTTCGGGTTTGACCGTGGCTGAATCTTTCCGCGATGGAGACGAGGAGAGCGGGGGTAAGGACATCCTTTTCCTGGTAGATAATATTTTCCGTTTTACCCAGGCCGGGTCCGAGGTATCGGCCCTGCTCGGACGTATGCCTTCGGCAGTAGGATATCAGCCCACCCTGGCCACAGAGATGGGATTTATGCAGGAACGAATTACTTCAACCAAGCGGGGTTCCATTACATCGATCCAGGCCATCTACGTACCTGCTGACGACCTGACCGACCCGGCACCTGCCACTACTTTTGCCCACCTGGATGCACAGACCGTATTGAGCCGGAAAATCGCATCGCTGGGTATATATCCCGCTGTGGACCCCCTGGATTCAACCTCCAGGATCCTGAAAGCAGATATTGTGGGAGAAGAACACTACAATACGGCACAGCGGATCAAGGAGCTGCTGCAACGATACAACGAACTTCAGGATATCATTGCTATCCTGGGGATGGA
Organism: Bacteroidales bacterium; assembly: GCA_029210725.1. Taxonomy (NCBI): domain Bacteria; kingdom Pseudomonadati; phylum Bacteroidota; class Bacteroidia; order Bacteroidales; species Bacteroidales bacterium. The sequence goes on from JARGFM010000001.1 coordinate 205,017, forward strand.
CGAACTCTCGGAAGAGGACAAACAGGTGGTTCACAGGGCCAGGCGCGTTGCCAGATTCCTGTCACAGCCTTTTCATGTGGCTGAGCAATTCACCGGCATACCCGGAGTATTTGTAAATATCGAAGACTCCATCAAAGGATTTAATATGATCATGGATGGTGAAGTAGATGAATATCCGGAAGCTGCCTTCAACCTGGTGGGAACCATTGAAGAGGCCATTGAAAAAGGCAAGAAGTTGCTGGCCGAAACCAAAGCATAATCAGGCATGATACTTGAGATTATAGCGCCGGATAAAGATTTATACTCGGGAGAAGTGGACCTGGTCCAGGTACCTGGTTCCAAGGGTTCCTTTGAAATTCTCAGGAATCATGCTCCCATTATCTCTACCCTTGAACAAGGAAAGATTAAAATCGTTGATATAAAGGGGCGTACCACTTTTTTTGAAGTGGCTGGTGGCGTAATTGAAGCAAAAAACAATAAAATCATAGTTCTTGCAGAGACAGCAAAAACATAAAAGTCTCCGGAGCAAAGCAATTCAGGTTTTATCTTTTACTTGCATTCTGTTTTTATCCCTTGCTTTCAGCTCCTCCGATGCTATCCGTGTAAAGACAATTACCTTCACTGCTGCTGATGGCCTTGAGATCACAGCAGACGAGTATATTGTCGAATCCACAAAGCCCTATATACTGTTATTTCATGAGCAGGGTTCCAGCAGAGGAGAATTTAATAACATTGCCCGCAGATTTTGTAAACTGGAATACAACTGCCTCGCGGTCGACCTTAGAAATGGGGGATACAACAATTTTGTCTCTAACCAGACAGCCAGGCAGCTAAGGGAAGAAGGTCTTCATGCAGGCATCCATGAAGTTGAGCAGGATGTGGAGGCTGCCATCCAGTACATTCGTGAAAAATCCACTTTTCCTGTTATTCTTTTCGGAAGCGGAGCCAACGGATCGGTAAGTCTTCAAGTAGCCGTTTCAAATGCTAATGTCAGAGCCGTGGTGGCTATGAGCCCCGGAGAATACTTCCTTCCAGGGATCAAAATTCAGGATACCATTACACAACTTGAAAAACCTGTATTTATCACTTCCAGTAAAGCAGAATTTCCCTATGTTTCGGAACTGGCTTCGGGCATTCATGAGGACTACCTTACCCTGTTTGAGCCCATGCTCGGTGAAGGAGATCGAGGGACACGTTCTCTCACGGAGGAATATGAGCAAAACACCGAGTACTGGATCGCCCTGATTCTTTTCTTCAAGGACCTTATGTAAATGGTTAGATTCCTGGTTATCCGGTTCAGTTCTATCGGAGACATTATTCTTACAACTCCAGTGCTTCGTCATCTTAAGCAGCAAGTGGAAGATTGTGAGATTCATTACCTTACCAAATCGACCTATGCCACGCTCCTCGAAGCGAATCCCTACATTGACCGGATACACTCCTTCGATGGGGATATAAAATCCTGCATCGCTGCTCTGAGGCACCTGGAGATAGACTACGTCATTGATCTCCATCGCAATTTCCGCACGGCAAGGATCAAGCAGGGATTAAAAAGAATCGATTTTTCAGTCCATAAACTGAATGTACGCAAATGGCTCCTGGTGAACCTGAAAAAGAACCTGTTGCCCGACAGGCACATGGTTGACAGAAATCTCGATACCATCAAGACCTTTATCGAGGAGCGGGATAAGCAGGGCCTAGATTACTTCATTCCCGAAGCACATGAAGTCTCTGTCGATTCGCTGCCTGAGACCTTTAAAAAAGGCTATGTGGCCCTGGCCATAGGAGCTCAGCACGAAACCAAAAAGCTTACCCCCGAACTGCTGATCAGGCTCTGTCAAAAACTGGAGTATCCCCTGCTTATACTGGGAGGCCCGGAGGACAGAAAGACCGGAGAAATCATAATCTCCTCTCTCCCGGATAAAACAATAGTCAATGCCTGCGGATCTTACAGCATCCATCAATCAGCTTCACTTGTCAGACAGTCCAGGTTATTGATTACACACGATACCGGTCTGATGCACATCGGAGCTGCTTTTCAAAAAAAGATTATTTCCGTTTGGGGGAACACCATTCCGCGCTTCGGGATGTACCCTTACCGGGCCCACCCATCCTCTGTTCCATTTGAAGTGCAGGGCCTCCCGTGCCGGCCCTGCTCTAAAATAGGCTTTCATAAGTGTCCGAAGAAACATTTCAACTGCATGCAGAAACAGGACCTGGATGCTATTGCAGATAAAGCCGGCCAGCTCTGGCATTCTTCTTCCTGATCCCTATTGGGCAATAAATGAGTAGGTGATTATGGCTCTGTGTCTTTCGGGACCACTCAGTTCTATGCGGAACCGGGAGGACAGGGCCGCTGAAACTGCAGCATCAGAAAAACAGACCTTGTCGCTGCCAAGGATAGGTTGAAGCACCTCTGCATCCACCACCCGGCCGTCAGGGCCAACCGCTACCTCTACTTTTACAACTCCCGATCCCTGACACCTGTATACAGGAACTGTAAGCATAAGCTTAGCCCTGCTCAGAGGTTCTTCCAGGAATTCAAAAGTAATGGATGTGGGCCCTGCATACTCCCCTGATTCTTCCTCCTCCTCTGCGGAGGGAGGGACATAGTCGGCCGAGGCAAGGATCGCTTGTAACTCCTCGAGTTTTTCACGATCCTCCTGGTTCCGGGCCTCTTCAATCTGGGACAGAAGATCCCTGACATAATCATCTGTGGAAATATCCTGACTGAGCTTTTCCTGCACATTCAGATTTACAGCCCTGTTGCTGGAAAGCTCCCGCTGCCGAAGAATCTCCTCCATCCATTCGGCAGGGACCTCTACCCCCTCTTCTTCAAGCAACTGCTCCAGGGTCTTTTCCTCAAATTCCAGTTCTATTCCCAGCTCCTGATCGCTCTTTAATCCTTCCACTCTCACAAAAATAAAGATGATCAGTACTGCCAGGTGGAATATCAGTGTATAGAGAATGGCCACGAGGTTCTCTTTGAAAAACCTCTTTATTCCGGCTCTCCCGTAATGAAATAACTCCTCCATGCGCTGCAAAATTAAGATGTTCATACAACATCTCCATTATCTTAAGGATATTTCCTGAGATTAAGCTGAGAAAATATAAACATAACATGAAAAAACTCTTGACTATCAGTGCTTTGATCCTTTCACCATGATCAAGGAGTTCAAAGCGGGTAACTAATTAATATCGATCGAGTAGATACCCTCGAAGCCCATCCTCCCGGTTTCCGGTTCATAGGTGACTCTTCCTCCCAAAGAAAGCGGAAAGGAGATTCTCAGAATATTCAGATCCAGAATCAGGTCCGCTCCAAATGTGGAATAAAGCTTGTCTTCATATCCAGGATCCGGATCGTGGACAAGCACATTGGTCCCCACCATGTAATCGGTCCACAGGGCTCCACGGATCCTCTTCAGGTAAAGCAGGGCCCCAATCTCGAAATCCGGGTAGAGTAAGGGAAACACATAATCGGCACTGTAACGGGTCAGAACCTCTCCATAAATCCCACGCAAACCCCTGGGCATACCAAGCAGATTGATAAAAGCAGGCCGGGACCTGTCCAGAAGGTATTGCTTCTGGTGATAAGCAGATAAGCGGATGGTCTGATGTTTCATGGGACCCGGCAGGTAAGTGGTGATCCCCCCCAGGGCGACCGAACCAAAAACCTGGTTATGAAAGGGAGCGTGATAATATCCCCCATTTATGGAGAATCCAATCCTGGGTAATATCTCTTTTGCCCCCTTCCTCAAATAGGAGGTTGCATACAAACTGTAATAGAGATAGTGGGCCCCCTGCTGATAGCTTTCCAGGGTCTCATTATACTGAATGTCCCTGCGATACCTGTAATCAATCTGTGGCTGGATCAGTGACAGAAATTTCCCGGTATTAAGGCGAAAGGGAATATAAGTCTGAGCCCTGAAATTAAGAGCACGGGGCAGTGCCAAAAGTGAATCGCCCTCTGCATAACGCAAAACCTCAGGTTCACCTCCATAATCTAAATAGAGGTTTAGCACCGGGTATCTGCCCTTAAGTTTGATCCCGGAATGAAATAAATGGAACCCGTCGCGATATTCGTATGCGAACTGACTCACGGCTGTGCTTAGCCTGTTCTGGGAAATCAGGGAAACTCCCGGGTTCACAGGCAGCTGTTCCGGATTCAGGGTAAACTCCGGATTCAGGTAGTCAAAATAGAGGGGCAGCCAGGAGTGAATATTGAATAGATGCAAGGCCTTTCGATACCGGCGTGTATGAAACTCCAGGAAGTTTTCATCGCCGGATTGTCCGCTGATAAGTTCTTCTTCAGGCGTCTGTTGATAATCCAGCTGTTCCCTGTGATCCCTTGCCTCCTCCAGAGGCTTCCAAAGCCCTTTCTTCAGCTCCAGCGTGCTTGTACCATAGCCCCTGGAGCTATAGTCAGAAAAGAGAAGGCTTAAGCCATCTGAGGAAATCTGGGGATGAAATGCCCCAAACCGGGCAGAGGTCACCTGAAATGCCTGGTCCTCCTTTATATCATAGCAGTAAATGTTATCAATACCCGAAAATGTCCCGCCAAAGTAAATTTTGTTTCCCCTTACAGTTGGATAGGAGATATCATCCATCCCGGCATCGAACAAACGGGTCCATCGACCTGTCAGGAGGGAATAACTGTAAATAGATTTCCCCGTTTCCATGGAAACCATCATCACCAGGGCCGTATCGTTTTCCATCCAGGCCGGATGCTGCAGGAAGCGATTACCGGGAGAGGGAATCATCTGATCCATAGACCCGTCGCTATGTAAAACAACCAGATTAAACCGTTGCTTCTCGGTCTGCTCCACCGCAGCAATCCGGCTTCCATCACCGGAAATGGCCGGCGAAAAATACCTGGTCTTTTTTCCCAGATTCCTGACGGTGCCGCTGCGCATATCATAGCTTCGAATAATGGAATAGTTTCTGTTGCTCCAGCGTGTATCCGGAATAAACTCATCCCACACAATCTGGTTCCCGGAGTAAGTAACCCTTCCCGAATTCAAAAATCCCGGACGAAACAGACGTGTATCCTTTCCATTTTTTTCCACAATAACAAATTCCGGGATCTGGCCGATCCCGGTCTTCAGATTCAGTATTTTCGACTCCGAAAGCTCATGCGGAAAGGTATAGCTGGTGTAAGGATCTTTCCGGTAAAAATTCCAATCGGTCACAGGGGTATAGGATCTGCCGGGGGCCATCCGGCGCCAGTGTTCCTGGTAACTGGTCAAGGCCTCCTCATAAAACTGTTTCTTGGACTGGAGACCATACCGTTTCATGCTGAACCAGGTGGGATTGAGCAAAAATGGTTTCCTGGCCGCATACTCCTGAAAGTCGGTCCAGAACTTATCTCCATAGGTACGTCTCCCGTGTCTGACCATCAAATATCCCAGCTGATAGTGGTTGGGAATGTGGTGTTGGTAGGAACCCAGACTTGCCTTGGAAAACGACCAAAGCGTCTCCGCTTCCAGCAATTGTGCCTTGATCTCCATTTCAAATGAAGGCTGTCTTCCTCTTCCTGTTGCAGAGAGACGGGTCTCCGAGTCAACAGCATCCCCCTCCAGATACCAGTAAGGCAGGAATGCCGCCATGGCCCCTACCACCTGCTGCCCTCCGAGAAGGGAGAGCCCTTTTGTAAAGCCCTGATTCAGCTTATCGATCTGAACAGCATGTCTGCCTTCATGAAGGGCCAGTTGTGTCAGCCAGTCCTGATAATAACCATTGGGATCAGGATTGGTAAATATCTCCAGCCGCTTGGGGGCCCAGACAAACACGCCGTTTGAAAAGCTCGATTCGTTATGAATGATGACAGGCATATGACTGTGCCGGTGATCCAGGGACTGTCCAAGGAGCGGGTAGTACTGCTCCAGCCGCAGGGCAAAGGCTTTCGCCAGACTGTCAACGCCCTGCGGATGAATGATGGTGTAGTGAGGAGTTTTAAACTGATACCACTTCAGGGAGCCCGCGTCCTGTCCATACTCATAGAATTGGCCGCTCATTCGGGCCGAAATAAATAAAAGCAGAATGAAAATCATTCTGCCTTTGCCGTACAAATAATATAATGGAAGGTTAGTTCTCCGCAAATTTCACTTTATATCCACTGTTTTGTAAAAAGACATAGGCACGTTTACGCACATCCCCTTTTAGAACAATATCATACATTTTTGATGAGCTACAGGTGTGGCAAATTTCCTGGAGTTGCTCCTCCACCTTAATCATATCGATCCGGCGGCCGACAAACCCGGTAATGAAAGTGATGGGAGCACCATCCATCTTTCTCTTATCAAGGCCGATTAGAAGGGTCTGTTTTTCGGGAGGCAGGGTCTTGGGCTCAGTGATATTGGCGTATTCAAATTCAAATTCGGGATAGTCCGTGTAGAGTGGTTGATCCAGATCGTTCATTCCTTTTAAAGTCATGTACTTTGGATTTAGTGAACCACAAATATATATTTACATTTCATATTTGTCAACATTTTCAAACTTTTGTTTTTTGGCAGGGGTGCTGAAAAAAGCGTTAAATTCGTGCCTGTCAAAATACTAAAGGAGGCCGGATACCTTATGCAATTCAAAAAAATAAACCTGCTGCTGGGTTGGATCAGTTTTGCCATCGCCCTGATAGTCTACCTGCTCACCCTGGAGCCCACCGTCAGCCTGTGGGACTGCGGTGAATTTATAGCCAGTTCCTACAAACTCCAGGTGGGGCACCCGCCGGGGGCACCTCTGTACATGATGATTGGAAGGGTGTTCGCCCTCTTTACTTCCGACCAGGAAAAGGTGGCCATGATGGTCAATGCGGTATCTGCTTTCGCCAGTGCCTTTACCATTCTGTTCCTGTTCTGGACCATCTCCCACCTGCTTAAAAAGATAGTTATCTCTCATCCGGCCGAAGCCGGCAGATCTGAATCACTGGTTGTTTTGGGGGGTGCTTTTGTCGGAGCCCTCGCCTACACCTTCTCTGACACCTTCTGGTTCTCGGCGGTCGAAGGGGAAGTATATGCCACTTCTTCTCTGTTTACTGCCGTGGTTTTCTGGGCCATTCTCAAATGGGAGAATGTGGCAGATGAAGCAAATGCGAACCGATGGATCATCCTGATCGCTTACCTCATAGGCCTGTCCATTGGAGTACATCTGCTAAACCTTCTTGCCATCCCCGCTATTGTCCTGGTCTACTATTTTAAAAAAACTCCCAAAGTTACCCGTCCGGGTATTCTGAAAGCACTGGGACTTTCAGTGGTGCTTCTGCTTTCAATCATGTACGGAATTATTCCGGGAATCATTAAACTGGCCACCCTGGCGGAAAAGTTCTTTACCAATACGGTGGGCCTCCATTATAATACTGGTGTTCTGATATATATATTCCTCCTGCTTGGAGCCCTGGGCTACGGAATCTACCGCACGCAGTTCGTGAAAAAAAATGTACTCTGGAACACCATTTTGTTAGCCATTACCGTGATCATCATCGGATACTCATCCTATGCCATGATTCTTATCCGTTCGCTGGCAGGTCCGCCCATGAATGAAAACCGTCCGGAAAATGTCTTTGCACTGCTCTCCTATATAAACCGCGAACAATACGGCGATCGTCCATTGATTCTGGGCCACCAGTATAATGCAGAAGTGGAGGACCTGGCCTATAAAAAACCTGTCTACATGCTGAACAAGGAAGAGAACAGGTATGACATAGCACACTACATACCCGAACTGGTCATGAAGGGCAGCCAGGTATTGCTTCCCCGCATGTACAGCCGCAATGTCACACACAGGCAGGCTTACCAGGAGTTCGGAACCATTAACGATCCGGCAAATCCAAGCTACATGGACAACCTGGAGTTTCTGTTCCGTTACCAGATCGGTCATATGTATCTGCGCTATTTTATGTGGAACTTTGTTGGCAGGCAAAACGATATCCAGGGACATGGAAATGTGCTGAACGGGAACTGGATCAGCGGTATCGGCTTCCTGGATTCGGCCAGAACCGGCCCCCAGAAAAACATACCCGCTCATATGAAAAACCACCCGGCCAGGAATACTTACTTTTTTCTTCCCTTCCTGCTGGGACTGGTGGGTCTTTTTTTTCAGCTTGACAGGAGTGCACGGGATTTTTGGATTGTCATGAGTCTTTTCGTCCTGACCGGAGTGGCCATCGTAATCTACCTGAACCAAACACCCTATCAGCCCAGGGAACGCGATTACGCCTATGCAGGTTCATTCTATGCCTTTTCGATCTGGATTGGCATGGGAGTGGCAGGTCTTTATCAGGTTTTAAGATCGAAACTTAAGGCCAATCTCTCTGCCATCCTGGCAACAGCATTCAGCTTCCTGGCGGTTCCCGTCCTGATGGCCTCCGAGAATTGGGATGATCACGACCGTTCTGGCCGGTACACGGCCAGGGATATTGCCAGGAATTACCTGAATTCCTGCAGCAAGGATGCTGTGCTCTTTACAGTAGGGGATAACGACACCTTCCCGCTGTGGTACGTCCAGGATGTGGAAGGAGTCAGGGAAGATGTGCGGATAGTCAATATGATGTTATTCAATATGGACTGGTATATCGATCAGGCCAGGTGGAAAAATTACGATTCAGACCCCCTGCCCTTTACCATTCCGCAGGCAAAATACGAAGCCATACCCGGTAACAGCATCTTTGTCAGGGAACACAAGCAATGGGCCACGACCGATTACATGCTCAACTTCATGAAAAGTGATAATCCCGATACCAAGGTAAGCTTGCGCAGCGGAGAACGGGTAAACTATATTCCCACCCATCAGCTGATCATTCAGGTGGATTCGGCCGCGGTCGTTTCCAACGGTACCGTAGGCCCGGAAGAGGCACACCGGATTGAAAAACAGATTCCCATTCGCCTGGAACCCAATGGCCAGATCCTGAAGAATACCCTGGCACAGCTGGATGTAATTACATCAAACAATTGGCAGCGGCCCATTTATTATACTACAGGAGGATATGACGAATCCCTGGGGATGGAGGAGTTCTATAAAAATGAAGGACTGGCTTACCGGCTGGTCCCCCTGAGAACTCCCTATGAAAGCGTCCTGGTTATGGGGGATATAAATACAGACACTCTGTATGACCGGCTGATGAATCAGTTTGAATGGGGCAGAATGAATGCCGGGGATGTTCATCTGGACTACTACACCATTCGCACCATGTCGGTTATTCGTTTCCGGAGCCTTCATACCCGCCTGGCCATGGAGCTGCTGAAGAAAGGGGAAAGGGGGAAAGCCATAGAAGTTCTCGACCACTGTATGGAGCTTGCCCCCTCACACGTACTACCGTTTGATCAGTATATAAGCGGAATCACCCTGCCAAAAGCGGATGGAGGAATCATCCACCATGAAGGGATCATTGAGGCCTATTATCTCTGCGGGGAGACTGAAAAGGCTAATTCCATACTCCGGGAGTATTATCAGACACTGAGCGATGAGCTCCTCTATTTCAATTCCATGAAACCCAGGCACAGTTCGTCCATACAGCGGGAGATCAATGAAGCCATGTTCCAGATGGAGGAACTCAGGATTCTTCTTGAGAATTTCCAGCAGGAAGAGTTGCAGCTGGAACTTGGCATCAGCGGTTTCGGTTCATAAGAAACGAAGCGAAATTGTACAGCTCGCTCTTTCGCTCTTTTGGTCTGTTCAGCTTGTCCAGGGAGGCCAGGGCCTCCTGATAATATAAGCGGATTCGCTTTTCTGTCAGCTCCTTGATACTTAAAGCATCGAAGATTGAAATCACTGCCGAAATCTTCTCCTCCCTGTCAAACTGCATCCCTGTGAGCCATTCGATCAGCTCCTCTTTCTGTGAAGCTGAAGCAAGCTCGAGTGCCTGAATAACCAGAAAGGTTTTTTTGTTATCCACGATATCCGTTCCCGGATTCTTACCCACTAAGGCGGGATCCCCGTATGTGTCGAGCAGGTCGTCCTGGAGTTGAAAAGCGATTCCCAGGTTTCTTCCATATTCATACAAATCTTCCGAATCTCTCTGGGAAGATCCTCCCAGAATGGCCCCGATCTTCAGACTGGCAGCAATCAATACCGCCGTCTTTAACTCAATCATGGTCAGGTACTCTTCCTCTGACACTCGTATAAGTTCTTCGAAATTCATGTCCATCTGCTGTCCCTCACATACTTGCATGGCCGTATGGGTGAATACCTCCTGGACCGTACTCAGGACAGCGCCAGGAGCCTGATTCATCAACCGGCTGGCCAGAATGGACATCACATCGCCCGAGAGAATGGCCACATTTTCATTGTATTTGATATGCACCGTTGGATGACCTCTTCTTTTTTCTGAACGATCCATAATATCATCATGCAGCAGGGTGAAATTATGAAATACCTCAATGGCCACAGCCGGAATCAGTGCAGAAGCCACCTCTCCTGAAAACAGGTCACAGGCCAGGATCACCAGGGCCGGCCTTATTCTCTTCCCTCCCAGGGAGAGAATATACCTGACAGGCTCGTATAATTCGGGAGGGGTATCCGGAATGTTTAGATTCTGAATATGTTTCTCTACCAGATTCTGCGCTTCAAGAAGTGTATACATAGTTGAGACAAGTTAATGATTTTCGCCATAGAGTGGCAGGATGATTATACAATATGTTTTAAAATAGAATCATTAACTTTGTCCGGTTCTTAAAAGCAGTGTTTGATGACATTTTCAAGGAGAATTACAAGCATACTTTCCATTTTATTTCTTTCTGTTTCATCCCTCTGGGCACAAGGCTACCGGATTGAGGTTGAATTAAAAGGACTTTCAAACGATACCATCATCTTAGGCGAGTATTTCACTTCCAGGATGATCCCGAAAGACACCACCGTCGTGGATAAGGATGGCCGGGGTGTTTTTGCCGGAACCGAAGCTTTTAAGGGAGGGCTCTACCTGGTCTATATCAATCCGGGGCACTATTTCGACCTCCTGCTGGGAGACGATCAGGAATTGCACATTGAAGCAGATACTTCCGATCTCCCGGGTAGTATTACTTTCCGCGGCTCGGATGATAACCGCATATTCCAGGAGTATAAAAACTTCCTGCAGAAAAAAAGAGGGGAGCTGGAGCAACTGGCAGCCCGGGAAAGCAGCAACACCAATGCTGCAGATAGTATCGCTCTGGTCCTCCGGCAGCAAGAGATCAACCGGGAGATGGAAGCGTTTATGAACCGCATCGAAGCGGAACACTCCACGTTGTTTGTTTCTGACTTTATTGGTGCCACCAGGGAACCCTTTCCTCCCGAAGAGATGCTGAGCGGAGAGAAAAGACATGACGACTCTGTCCGCTATTTCTATTACCGCGAACACTACTTCGACCGTTTTGATCCCTTTAATATCAGACTTTTGCACACCCCCCTCTACGAGGGGAAGATTATGAACTACATAAACAGGAGTGTCTCCCAACATCCCGATTCCCTGATTGTGGCAGTGGATTACCTGCTGGAAGGTTCCAAAAAGCAGGAAGAGCTCTACCGGTACATGCTGATCACCCTGTTTAATCATTTTGCCGAAAGCAAATTCATCGGAATGGACGGGGTCTATTTCCACATCGCAGAAAAATACTATCTGCCGGATGCCACCTGGAGCAACCCGGAGTTTCTGGCCAAACTCAAAGAGAACCTGGAAAGCAATAAACCCACCCTGATCGGCCAGACTGCCCCCAACATCATTCTGCGGCAGATCCCCGAAGAACACTTTGGGATGGCAACCCAGGATACTGCCATTAAGAAAGATCCTCATATCGGGCATGATTTTTATATTCATGATGTTGATGCCCGCTTTACCCTTCTGTATTTCTGGGAAGCAGACTGTGGCCATTGTAAGAAAGCAACTCCAGAGCTGCACGAAGTCTACAGCAGGATGTTGGATAAGGGAGTGGAAGTTGTCAGTGTTCACGTGATTAACTCCATAGAGGGTAAAGAAAAGTGGATCGATTTTATAAACGAACACCAGCTGCTGGGATGGATCAATTGCTGGAGCCCCTACAGCAATGAGTTTAGAAAAATATATAACCTGCAGAGCTATCCGCAGCTTTTTGTACTCGACCGGGACAAGAAAATTGTTGCCAAACGGGTCACCCCCCAGCAGGCCGAACAGATCATTAACACGCTGATAGAAAACGAATCGACCGATAATTGATAAGCTTATGAAGTTCAAGGCAATTAAACTGATTCTGGAGGACGGATCCACTTTTCATGGTAAATCATTTGGCTATGAAGGCAGCATTGCCGGTGAGGTGGTCTTCAATACTGCCATGACCGGATATCCCGAAAGTCTGACCGATCCATCCTACAAAGGTCAGATCCTGGTCCTTACCTATCCCATTGTGGGAAACTACGGGGTTCCCAGAGAGGACTCTGAGAATGATCTCTATAAATTCTTTGAATCGGATCAGCTTCACATTTCCGCCCTGGTGATTTCCTACTACTCCACCGAGTATTCTCACTGGAACGCAGAGCGCAGTCTCGGCGACTGGCTGAAACAGCACAATATACCGGGCATATTTGATGTGGATACCCGTAAAATCACCAAATTGCTGCGGGAAAAGGGATCCATGCTTGGCAAGATAGTTTTCAATGAGGATGAGCCGCCCGCTTACGATCCCAACCAGGACAACCTGGTCGCACAGGTAAGTGTGGAAGAAAAAAAGGTCTATGGCCAGGGAAAATACAGGATCCTGCTGCTCGATTGTGGAGTGAAATATAATATTATCCGCTACCTGCTTGAACGCGACACGACCATCATCAGGGTACCCTGGGACCATGATATCAGCAAAGAGGAATACGATGGTCTCTTTATTTCCAATGGACCGGGTGATCCCAAACAAAACAGGGTCACCATTGAAAGCCTGGCTGCAGCATACCAATCAGAAACTCCGATTTTCGGAATCTGCCTGGGGAATCAGCTTATGGCGCTGGCCGCCGGTGCAGATACCTATAAACTGAAATACGGGCACCGGAGCCACAATCAGCCGGTGCTTGAAGTGGGAACCGATAAAGCCTACATCACCTCCCAGAATCATGGTTATGCCATTGATAACCTGACTCTGCCTGATGATTGGAAGCCTCTCTTCATAAACCTGAATGATGAAACCAACGAGGGAATGAAACATGTTTCCAAACCTTTTTTCTCCACGCAGTTCCATCCCGAAGCCTCAGGAGGCCCCACCGATACAGCCTACCTTTTCGATGTTTTTATTGACCACATCAGGAAGCATGTGGAGGGCTGACAGCCCTGAAAGCTTTACCGGATTTGACCGGAACCATAGATAATATACTTGCTGGTGGTAAGTTCTTTTAATCCCATGGGGCCCCGGGCATGTAACTTCTGTGTACTGATCCCAATCTCTGCCCCGTAGCCGAATTCAAATCCGTCCGTAAACCTGGTGGAGGCATTCACATAGACCGCAGCTGCATCCACTCTCTCCAGAAAATACTGCGCATGACTGTAATTTTCAGTAATGATACTCTCCGAATGCATGGAACCATACTGGTTTATATGGTCTACTGCCTCTTCCACAGAACCCACCACCTTTGAACTGATTTTCAGATCCAGATATTCGGTCGACCAGTCCACTTCGGTGGCCGGGATGGCTCCCGGAATCAAGGAACAGCTCTGTTCATCGCCCCTGATTTCCACTCCAGCCTCCATCAGTGAGGAAGCTATCAGGGGCAGAACCTTTTCAGCCACTTTATTATGCACCAGCAGACTTTCGGCTGCATTACAGACTCCGGGCCGTTGTGTTTTGGCATTGTATACAATGGCCACGGCTTTCTCCAAATCGGCAGCCTCATCCACATAGACATGACAGTTCCCCACCCCGGTTTCAATCACCGGGACTGTGCTGTTCCTGACCACCGCCTGAATCAATCCGGCGCCTCCCCTGGGAATCAGGATGTCCAGATATTCATTCCATTTCATCATAGCCACAGCACTCTCTCTGGAGGTGTCCTGTACCAGCTGCACCATATTGGGATCCAGCTCAATTGCCAAAAGGGCCTGATGAAAAATACCCACGATGGCATTGTTCGACCGGAAGGCCTCTTTACCTCCCCGGAGCACGCATACATTCCCCGTCTTAATGCACAAGCCGGCCACATCGGCCGTCACATTGGGCCTTGATTCATAAATCACCCCGACCACCCCCAGTGGTACTCTTTTTTTTCCGATCAACAGTCCATTGGGCCTTCTCCTCATCTCCCCGATCTCTCCGATCGGATCCTCCAGCTGAACAATCTGCCTCAAGCCATCGGAGATCGCCCTTATTTTTTCCTCCGAAAGGCTCAGACGCTCCAAAATGGCCCCCTTCAGTCCCATCTCCCGCCCCAGCCCCAGATCTGCCGCATTCTCCTCGAGAATAACTGAAGTGGAACGCTCCAGGAGGTCTGCCACCATAAGCAGTACCTTGTTTTTCTGATTGGTATTCAGGTGGGCCAGCTCTTTGCTGGCCTCTTTTGCTCGTATTCCGATATCGTTTAACTCTTTCATGACAGATAGATTTGATTCACCCGGCCATCTGAGTGGCATCGGAAACAAAGAAGGTTCCCAGGTCCTTTCCTTCCAGCACAGCCATGATGGTGGAAGGATCGGCACCATCGGCGATAACCACATCCACGTTGTGCTCACGGCAGAGTTCTGCTGCAGCTATCTTGGAGGCCATGCCCCCGGATCCCATTTTCGAGGAACCCTCCAGGACGATATCCTTCAGGTCTTCACTGGCCTTCATCACCTTGGGCACCTTCTGAGCCGAACGGTGAATATGCGGATCGGCGGTAAATACCCCGTCGGTATCGGTAAGAATCAGTAAAAGATCGGCCTGGATCAGGGTGGCCACCGCCGCAGAAAGGGTATCGTTGTCGCCGAATTCAATCTCATCGGTACTGACCGTATCATTCTCATTGACCACCGGGATAATTCCCATTTCGATCAGCTTGTTCAGGGTGTTCCTGGCATTTTTCCTGCGCAGGCTGTTCTCTATGCCATCCCGGGTCAGGAGCACCTGGGCCACCGTCAGATTGTATTCATCGAAAAATTTCTGGTACAAGCGGATCAGGCCCACCTGTCCGATAGCGGCCAGGGCCTGCTTTTGTACCAGATTCTCAGGTTTTTTGTCCAGGCCGATCATACCCACACCGACTCCAACTGCTCCTGAGGAGACCAGTACCACCTCTCTGCCGCTGTTGCTCAGATCTGCCAGGACCCTGGCCAGTTTTTCCATCCGCTGCAGGTTAATTTTTCCATTCTCGTAGGCCAGCAGGCTGGTACCCACCTTGACTACAATTTTCTTTTTATCCTTTAAATATTTTCTGTGTGTCATGTCTTTCTGTAATAATTGCTCAATCGTTGTACAAGCTGCTCGCTGTTTACAAAGTGAAACCCTCCATATGCTTTTTCGAGTTTTACTTTGATCTCTGCCAATCCGGGATTCCCAATGCTTCCAAGGTGTGTATAAGCATGGTCCCGGCCGGGCCTGTAGCGGCCCCTGTCGATTTCAGAGGCCACCTGCCGGTATGCATCCCTGAAAGGAATGCCCGCCTGGACTTTTTTATTTACTTCCTCCACCGAATAGATATATTGATAGGTATCCTCATCCAGAATATCCGGGTTTACCTCCATACACTCCACCACATAGCGCATCATATCCAGACAGTTCCTTAGCTCTTCAAGGGACGGATGAAGGATTTCTTTTAACAACTGAAAATCGCGGTGGTATCCGGAAATAAGGTTGCCGGTAACTGCAGAAATCTCCGTCGCCACCACGCTCAGACGATTGCACCTGGCCCTGAGCAATTCAAGCACATCGGGATTCTTTTTATGTGGCATGATGGAAGAGCCTGTGGTCAGTTCCGGAGGCAGAGATATGAACCGGAAATTCTGTCCCATAAAGAGTACCGCATCCATGGCCAGCCGTCCCACGGTAGAGGCCAGGGCCCCTATCCCGGTTCCCACATACCACTCGGTCTTTCCACGATTCATCTGGGCATTGACCGAGCTGATATGCAACTCGTCAAACTCCAGCAGACTGGTGGTTAGTTTCCGGTCGACGGGAAATGATGAGCCAAAGCCGGCCGCCGAACCCAGGGGATTCTGATTGATCACGGTATAAATTCCCTGCAGGTAGGTCATATCATCGGCCAGGGCCTCTGCGTACGCACCAAACCAGAGTCCAAAGGAGGAGGGCATGGCCACCTGCATATGGGTATAGCCCGGCATAAGGACATTTTTATAGGTTCCAGCCTGGCTAAGCAAGGTCCGGGCCAGATTCAGGGTCATCCCAACGATCTCCCTGATCTGATCACGCAGGAAAAGTTTCACATCGACCATGACCTGATCGTTTCTGGAGCGTCCCGTATGGATTTTCTTTCCTATATCGCCCAATTCCCTGGTCAAAACCATCTCCACCTGGGAATGAATATCCTCCACCCCGGGATCCAGCTTTAAAACACCTTCCCTGGCTTCGCCATAGAGCCGGTCCAACGCAGCCAGAATCCTCTCTGCCTCCTCTTTTTCTAACATTCCTGTTTCGGCCAACATGATGGAATGGGCCATGGAGCCCAGGATATCATGGGGAGCCAGTTCCAGATCATAAACCGGATCTTTGCCTGTGGTAAAAGCCAGGATACGCTCTTCGGTGGATATTTCTTTGTCCCAAAGTCTCATTTTTTCTTTTTTCTTATACCAGAATATGTTCCAGGAAGCGGCAATAAGCGGCCACACCCTGCTCCAGTTCACTCCTTAAAATATACTCTCCCGCCGTATGAGAACGTGACGATTCGCCCGGACCCATTTTTATAGCCGGAAAGGGGATCAGCGCCATATCAGACAGGGTGGATGAGCCAAAAGGCTCCAATCCGCTATCATGGATGGCCTTCATTAAAAAATGATCCTCGTCCAGTCCTGTCGGCTTCAGCCTGGTGGACCGTGGGGTCAGCCTGGCTTTGCAGACCGACCGGATCATCTTTAGTAAGCTTTCGTTTCCATAACGATCGTTGCTTCTCACATCAACCACAAAGCGACAGAGATCAGGGACCACATTGTGACTGCTGCCTGCTGAAATCATGGTCACCTGTGCTCCTGGTCCGGGAAGCCATTTCGACTGTTCTGGAAATTCCATCTGCCCGATAGCTCTGATATCCTCTATAGCTTCATCGATGGCATTCTTTCCTTCATTGAGTGCAGCATGGCCTGCCTTTCCAAACACCTCCCCATCCAGAACCATCAACCCCCGTTCGGCCACAGCAGGAGACAGGCCGGTAGGTTCACCTACGATCACAGCATCCACTTCACCAAGCAAGGGTAAGACTGCAGAAATCCCCCTGGATCCTGAAACTTCTTCCTCTGCACTAATCAGTAAGACCAGGTTAAGATGTCCCTCCAACAACTCCTTCATCTGATTATAAGCCGCCATCATGGTCACCACCGATGCCCCTGCATCGTTACTCCCCAGTCCAACGATTTTACCCCCCTCTACCCGGGGAAAAAAAGGATCAGTTTCCCAGGCTTCCACCGGGGGAACCGTATCCATATGAGAATTCAGAAGGACGGTGGTTCCAGGCGCCTCTGTTTCTCCGATCAGCAGATTATTATATATACGTTTCACCTGCCACCCCATTCCTTTCATATATGTCTCAAGAAAATCGGAGCGGAGTTTCTCTTCACGGCTCACTGCCTGAATAGAGATCATCTTCATTAAAAGCTCTTCATATGGGAAACTTCCACTCATTTCAGATCGCTGATTTCCGAATAAGATTTAACAATGCCCTTGATCATGGCCGAACTTAATCCAAAGTGTTCCATTTCATTTAAACCCGAGATGGTGCAGCCCATGGGGGTAGTCACCCGGTCTATTTCGGTCTCGGGATGGTTTTCGGTCCGCATCAGAAGTTCGGCGGCACCCAGGGCTGTCTGTGCGGCAATCCTGCCGGCCTCCCCGGCGTGAAAGCCAATCTGGATTCCACCCTGAGACACCGCCCGGATAAAACGCAGGAAGAAGGCGATCCCACAGGCTGCCAGAATGGTGGCAGCAGGCATCAGTTGCTCCTTGATTATCATAGTCTGTCCCAAAGGATCAAATAAGGATTTGACCTGGTTCACGGCCTGCTCCTCTTCGCCGGCAATACAGGTCATGCTGGCTCCATATTCCACCGCGGTATTGGGCATGATCCTGACTACTCCTGCCTGTTTTCCGCTCCAATCTTTTAGCTCCCTGATACTTACAGCAGAAACTACACTTATGAGAAGCTTATCTTCTCCCGCTAACAGTTCCTTTAGCTCCAGGATTACCTCTCTGGCCTGAGCGGGCAAAACGGCCAGGATGACAACATCACAGCGGGACACCAGCTTGCGGTTATCAGTGATTTCAAAACCATTCTGCTTGTGTTCCCCCAGTAAGTCATTCCTCCTCCTTGAAAGGAACAGATCCGAAGGGGCTGTAAGCTTGTGCCTGATCATACCCTTCGCAATAGCCATTCCAATATTTCCAGCTCCAATGATTCCAATTCTTTGCATATTCTGACCCATTTTACATATTTATCAACTATTTCATCAGATCAACGGCTCCATTTACCTCATACCAGATTCTTTGCTGATTCCCCAGAATCCTGGTAAACCCGTTGACTTCTTCGGCTGTCCAGGCTCTGTTCATTTCCCCGTAAGTGGCAAAAGAAGCACTCATCAGGTCGAAAGGGCTCTCTATACCAGTCACAGAAAAAGTGTAAGGCCTGAGTCTGAGTGTAGCGTTTCCGGTCACATTTTTTTGAGAGGATTCCAGAAAAGCCTCCAGGTCGCGCATCACCGGTTCCAGGTATTGGGCCTCATGAACAAACATCCCGTACCATTGTCCGATCTGTTCTTTCCAGTGCAATTGCCAGCGAGTAAGCACATGCTTTTCAAGTGCCAGGTGCGCATCAATAATCATCCGCGCGGCAGCAGCTTCGAATCCCACACGTCCCTTGATCCCTATGATGGTATCACCCACATGCACATCTCTGCCTATCCCCCAGGGGGAAGCTAATATTTCAAGCTCTCGGATGACCCCCAGCGGCTCCATGGAATGGCCGTTCAGACTGACAGGCTCGCCCTGCTCAAATCCGATGCTCAGTATTTCTGAACCTGACTTTGCCACAGGAGTTGGAAATGCTTCTGCAGGAAGTTCCTCCGAGGAGTTCAAAGTCTCCTTTCCTCCCACGCTGGTTCCCCAGATCCCTTTATTGACAGAGTATTCCACTTTGCTCCAGTTCATATCAATGCCGGTCTTTCTCAAGTAATCGATCTCGTCCTCCCGGGAAATTTTCAGATCTCTGATGGGGGTTATGATCTTCATCTCGGGCGCCAGCACCTGGATCACCAGGTCGAATCGTACCTGGTCGTTTCCTGCAGCCGTGGATCCGTGGGCAATATAATTAAACCCGTTTTTCCTGGCGTGCTCCACCAGGGCAATAGCCTGAAAGGTGCGCTCGGAACTTACCGACAGGGGATAGCTCCTGTTTCTAAGTGTATTTCCAAAAATCATATACCGGATACAACGGTAGTAATAATCGGCTGTTACATCCAGAACCTGGTGGGAGGCCGTCTTCAGTTTTTTCGCATGCGCCGCAATCTGTTCCAGATCCTTATCCGAAAATCCACCGGTATTCACAATGGCCGAATGAACTTCCATATGCTCTACTCTGGCCAGATGGACGGCACAAAAGGTGGTATCGAGCCCGCCACTGAAGGCCAGAAGTACTTTTTTCTTCTCCATGATTGAAGGTGTCAGGTATGGTTAATAATCACTTTAATTCCAGAGGTCCTTGCCTTGCCATTAACTTTATTCTTCTTAGGATCCATGACCATGGCCGTACACAGACAATCGTCCCTTTTGGTACGCACCAGAATGTCGTAATATGGACAGGTTTCACAGCCCTTCCAGAACTGATCATCATCGGTAAGCTCAGAGAAAGTGACTGGCTGGTATCCCAGTCCACTGTTGATTTTCATCACTGCCAGGCTGGTGGTCAGCCCAAAAAGTTGTGCTCCCGGGAATAATCTGGCCGAAAGTTCCAGGGCCCGCTTCTTGATCTCACTGGCCAATCCGCCCCCCCTGAAAGCAGAAGAGACAATAAGTCCGCTGTTGGCTACAAACTTGTTATGTCCCCAGGATTCAATATAACAGAAACCTGCCCATAAACCCCCATCGCCCAGGGCAATAACAGCCTTTCCTTCTTCTATCTTTTCATTCAGGTATTCAGCGCCCCTGACAGCAATACCCGTTCCCTTCTGAAGAGATGCCTGGAATATAGCTTCCTCAATCTCGGGAACATAATCCAGGTGCAATTTCGAGGCAATGCTTATCTCAATATTCTTTACCATGTGTTTAAATCTTTACTCCATTTATTGCGTTGAAGAGCCCTGCATGAGGCCCGGCATCCTTAGTTTTAACAAATTCACCAGATCGGAGCGGCTTACTCCATCCCGCGGAACCAACAGAATGGTATCATCACCCGCTATGGTTCCTGCAATTTCATAGGCATCCAGGTTATCAATGGTATAGGCAATACTACCGGCATGTCCCGGAATGGTTCTTAGAATTGCCAATCCCTGTGCGAAATTAAGAGAAACCAGTCCGCCCAGTCCCCGGGCCTCCTTGCCGGCCTCTTCTATCACCTGCTCCTTATCAGGAAGTATATACACATAGCCCGTCTGGTCGTCAGGCATTTTGGCCACTCTCAGATACTTCAGGTCCCGGGAGAGGGTCGCCTGGGTCAGGGCATAACCCTGCTTCTCAAGCAGTCTGGCCAGCTCATCCTGACTGGAAATATTCCTGCTTCCTATAAGCCTGCGAATCTCCATTAATCGCTCATTCCTGTTTTTCATATCCGTATATTGTATTTTTATACATATGAAATGCAAATTTATACATTTATTCCGAACCGATACCATTCTCTCGGCTTTTTTTTATATTTTTACAAGCCGCAAAAAACAGTCAATTAGCTATTTTCATGAAAGAATCAATCAACAAAGTGATCGTCCTGGGATCAGGAGCATTAAAAATCGGAGAAGCGGGTGAATTCGATTACTCGGGATCCCAGGCTCTGAAGGCTCTGCGGGAAGAAAAAGTTTATACCGTTCTGATTAACCCCAATATTGCCACAGTACAAACTTCTGAAGGTGTGGCAGATAAGATTTATTTCCTGCCCATTACTCCCTACTTTGTTGAGCAGGTGATCCAGAAAGAGAGACCCGATGGCATTCTGCTGGCCTTTGGGGGCCAGACCGCTCTGAATTGCGGGGTAGCTCTTTATAAGGAGGGTATCCTGGAAAAATATAATGTGAAGGTGCTGGGGACCCCTGTTCAGGCGATCATGGATACCGAAGACCGGGAGCTTTTTGTTGGCAAACTGGATCAGATCCATGTAAAGACGGCACGGAGCATTGCAGTAACATCGGAAGAAGATGCCCATAAAGCTGCCGAAGAACTGGGCTATCCCATTATTATTCGTGCAGCTTATACCCTGGGCGGGCAGGGAAGCGGTTTCTGCTATAATAAAAGTGATCTGGACAAGTTGGCTCAAAAAGCCTTCTCCTACTCTCCGCAAATACTGCTTGAGGAGTCATTGAAGGGATGGAAAGAGGTGGAGTATGAGGTGGTCAGGGACCGCTTTGATAACTGTATCACCGTCTGTAATATGGAGAATTTTGATCCATTGGGTATCCATACCGGGGAGAGCATCGTGGTGGCCCCTTCACAGACCCTGACCAATAGTGAATATCATAAGCTCCGAAAACTTTCGATTGATATTATCCGGCATATCGGTATCGTGGGTGAGTGTAATGTACAGTATGCCCTGGACCCTGATTCGGAAGATTACCGGGTTATTGAGGTCAATGCCAGACTCTCCCGCTCTTCTGCACTGGCCAGCAAGGCTACCGGCTACCCGCTTGCTTTTGTGGCCGCCAAACTTGGATTGGGGTTTGGCCTGCACCAGTTACGTAACTCGATTACCAAAACCACATCCGCCTTTTTTGAACCGGCACTGGACTACATAGTCTGCAAAATTCCCCGCTGGGACCTCAATAAATTCCAGGGGGTTTCCAAATTGATTGATTCCAGCATGAAATCGGTGGGTGAAGTCATGGCCATCGGACGTACCTTTGAGGAGTCCATCCAGAAAGGGATCCGGATGATCGGACAGGGTATGCATGGTTTTGTTGGTAATCATGAGATGGAGATCGAGAACATCGACCATGAGCTGTCGGAACCGACCGATATGCGTATTTTGGTGATCGAAAAGGCTTTTAGCGAGGGTTATACCATCGACAGAATCCATGAATTAACAAAAATTGACCGATGGTTCCTGGTGAAACTCAAGAAAATTTTTGACCTGAAAGAAGAACTGGAAAAAGTGGATTCGCTGGCTCATCTGAATGATGAGTTACTCTTACAATCCAAAAAAGCCGGATTCAGCGATTTCCAGGTGGCCAGGCTGGTCATGAAGGGAGATGTGTCCGACAATTTACTGGCGGTCCGCGAACACCGTAAAAAGAGGAATATCCTGCCCAGTGTGAAACAGATCGATACGCTGGCCGCTGAGTACCCGGCCAAGACCAATTATCTCTACCTCACCTATAGCGGGGATGAACACGATATTGAATTTATGGCCGATCAAAGATCGGTGGTAGTGCTGGGTTCCGGAGCCTATCGTATAGGTTCCAGCGTAGAGTTTGACTGGTGCAGCGTAAATGCTTTAAAAACGGTAAACGATGAAGGCTACAGATCTATCATGATCAACTACAACCCCGAAACCGTATCTACCGACTACGATGTATGCGACCGGCTTTATTTTGATGAACTCTCCTTCGAAAGGGTGATGGATATCTATGACCTGGAGATGCCCAAAGGAATAATTATTTCTGTGGGCGGACAGATACCCAATAATCTGGCCATGCGCCTGCATCAGCAAAATGTCCATATTCTGGGCACCTCCCCCATAAACATCGACCGAGCTGAAAACAGGCACAAGTTTTCGATGATGCTTGATAAACTGGGCATTGACCAGCCTCGCTGGATGGAGCTCAGCAGCATGGAGGAGATCTTCTCCTTCGTGGATGAAGTGGGCTTCCCTTTGCTGGTGAGACCCTCCTATGTGCTTTCAGGAGCAGCCATGAATGTGGTATCGAACCGGGAAGAGCTGGAGGGCTTTCTAACTCTGGCTGCCAGGGTATCCAAACAGTATCCGGTCGTAGTATCCGAATTTATCGAACAGGCCAAAGAAATTGAGATAGATGCCATAGCCCGGGAAGGAGAACTCTTCTCCTATGCCATCTCTGAGCACGTTGAATTTGCCGGTGTGCATTCGGGTGATGCCACTATGATCTTTCCGCCTCAGAAGATCTATTTTGAGACCGTCAGAAGGATTAAAAGGATTGCCAGACAACTGGCCGAAGCTCTGGAAATATCCGGTCCCTTTAATATGCAATTCCTGGCCAAGGACAATGATATCAAGGTGATCGAATGCAATCTCAGGGCATCCCGGAGCATGCCCTTCGTCTCCAAGGTATTGAAGGCGAACCTGATCGACCAGGCCACCAAGATCATGCTTAAAGTCCCCATCGAAAAACCTCATAAATCGATCTTTGACCTGGACTATATCGGGTGCAAGGCTCCGCAATTTTCTTTTTCCAGGTTGAAAAAGGCCGATCCTGTCCTCGGAGTGGATATGTCTTCCACAGGGGAAGTGGGATGTATCGGGGACAACTACTATGAAGCCATCCTGAAAGCCATGTTATCGGTGGGATACACCATCCCACAAAAAAACATCCTGCTTTCTACCGGGGATATGCGCTCTAAGGTGGAACTGGTCAATTCATGTAATATGCTGATCGAGAAAGGGTTCAATCTGTTCGCAACGCATGGCACCCATGAATTCCTGAAGTTGAATGGCATCGATTCCGTCGATCTGGCCTGGCCGGATGAAAAAAGGAAGCCCAATGTGATGGAATATCTGAAAGCCAAAAAGATTGACCTGGTGGTCAACATACCCAAAGACCTCTCCTCGCATGAACTCTCCAATGACTACAGCATCCGGCGCGGAGCAGTGGATTATAATATTCCCCTGATCACCAATGCGCGGCTGGCATCGGCTTTTATCTATGCCATCTGTAAGATGACACTGGAGGATATCTCCATTAAGAGCTGGGATGAGTATTAGGCACACAGGGGTATCCGGCTCGTTGCTTGAATTCATTGCTTCGCGATTAATTACAGGCTTCCTCGCCAAACACCCCTGTGTGCCTTAACAGCGGGGAGAGGGGAAAGAAAAAGGCTGACCCGGAGAAATTAACCCTTCAGGGCTTCGGCACCGCCAACAATCTCGAGGATTTCATTGGTAATGGCTGCCTGGCGTGCTTTGTTAAACTGGAGACTCAGTTCTTTCAGCAGCTCGGTGGCATTGTCTGTGGCCTTGTGCATGGCTGTCATGCGGGCACCATGCTCGGCTGCGTGAGAATCCAGAATCGCTTTATAGAATTGCAGCTTTAAGGAACGGGGAATCAGTTCCTTCAAAATATATTCCTTGCTGGGCTCAAAAATATAATCGACCTTGGAAACATACTGCGATTCTTCGGCGAGTTCCTGCACCTGGATGGGCAAAAACTGTTCTTCCGTCAGAATCTGGGTCCCGGCATTCTTGAAACGGTTATATATCACATCCACATGATCGTATTCGCCATCGGTAAAGAGCCCCATGATCATCTGGGCCACTTCAGCTATAAGGTCAAAGTTAAGATTATCAAACAGTTCACTGCCATTGAATATGACATGGTAACCCTTTTTGCGTAAAAAATCGGCTCCTTTTTTCCCAACCGCAATAAAATCGACTTGCTGCGCCACCATCTGCCTGTCATAAGTGCTTAGTGCCCTGGTAATGGCGGCTTTAATGGCGCTGGAGTTAAAAGCTCCGCACAAACCCCTGTTGGAGGTGATCAGTACCAGGAGGATACGTTCTTTATCACGTTGTACAGAATACTTATTGTCCTCATCATCTTTGATGCTGTCGCCCACGCTGGCCAGGATTTCCTGCAGTTTTTCCGCATAGGGCCTGAACTGAACAATGGCATCCTGAGCTTTCCTGAGCTTGGCAGCAGAAACCATCTTCATAGCACTGGTGATCTGCCTGGTGGAGGCCACCGAGGCTCTGCGCTCCCGTATTTCCTTCAAACTTGCCATCCAGCCTTATTTAAATTTCTCAGCAATTTCTTTCGCAGCACTCTCAAGGATGGCGCTTATTTCATCCGACAATTTACCCTGGGCAAGAGCTGCCAGTGTTTTTTTATGTTTCATTTCCATATACTCCAGGAACTCGATTTCAAATTCCTTAACGCTCTCAACCGGAATATCTGACAGCAAGCCCCTGGTGCCGCAAAAAATAATGGCAATCTGCTTTTCTACCGGCATTGGAGCATACTGATTCTGCTTTAGTATTTCCACATTTTTCCGCCCTTTATCAAGCACCGCCATGGTGGCAGCATCCAGGTCGGAACCAAACTTGGAGAAGGCCTCCAATTCACGGAACTGGGCCTGATCGAGTTTCAAAGTTCCGGCAATCTTCTTCATGGATTTTATCTGGGCATTTCCCCCTACTCTGGATACAGAGATTCCCACATTAATGGCCGGACGCACACCGGAATTAAAAAGGTTGGCCTCCAGGAAAATCTGTCCGTCGGTAATGGAAATCACATTGGTGGGTATATAAGCCGAAACATCCCCTGCCTGAGTCTCAATAATGGGAAGTGCGGTCAGGGAACCTCCTCCCTTCACAAGGGGTTTTAACTGCTCGGGAAGATCATTCATTTGTCT
This sequence comes from Bacteroidales bacterium, assembly GCA_029210725.1. Classification (NCBI taxonomy): domain Bacteria; kingdom Pseudomonadati; phylum Bacteroidota; class Bacteroidia; order Bacteroidales; species Bacteroidales bacterium. The sequence goes on from JARGFM010000001.1 coordinate 230,870, forward strand.
GGCAATCTCATCTGACTGTATAATCTTGGCTGCACGTTCCAGCAAACGTGAGTGAAGGTAAAACACATCTCCGGGATATGCTTCACGTCCGGGAGGCCTCCGGAGCAGTAGCGATACTTCGCGGTAAGATACCGCCTGTTTGGAAAGGTCGTCATAGATAATCAAAGCAGGCCTTCCGGTATCCCTGAAGTACTCTCCGATGGTGCATCCGGCAAAAGGAGCATAAAACTGCAGGGCTGCCGGATAAGCAGCAGTCGCAGCAACAATAACCGTATAGTCCATGGCCCCGGCCTCCTTCAGGGTCTTCTGGATATTCGCTACGGTTGAGCCTTTCTGACCTATGGCCACATAGATGCAGTAAACAGTCTCGCCTTTCTCATAAAACTCTTTCTGGTTAATGATGGTATCTATGGCGATGGCCGTCTTCCCGGTCTGACGGTCCCCGATAATCAATTCGCGTTGCCCACGCCCGATAGGAATCATGGCATCGATGGGCTTGAGACCCGTTTGCAGCGGCTCATGAACCGGTTGGCGGTAGATAACCCCGGGTGCCTTACGTTCCAGGGGCAAATCAATCATCTCACCGGTAATGGGACCTTTGCCGTCGAGGGGCTCGCCCAGGGTGTTGATCACACGACCCAGCAAGCTCTCACCGACACCAATGGATGCAATCTTCCTGGAACGCTTCACGGAATCTCCCTCCTTGATCAATTCCGAGGCGCCGAGCAATACAGCACCCACATTGTCCTCTTCCAGGTTCAGAACGATCCCCTTAACGCCGCTGTCAAACTCGATCAGCTCATTGGCCTGGACACTGTTTAATCCATATATACGGGCAATTCCGTCACCAACCTGAAGAACGGTTCCCACTTCCTCAAGTTCAACTTCACTTTTATATCCTTCTATTTGCTTCTTTAAAATTTCCGATACTTCGGATGGCTTGATCTGAGACATATTATATTACTTTTCAATACTGGTTTGAAGTAGTTGTTTTTTCATTTTTTTTAGGCTGGTAGCCACACTTGCATCGTAACGTTTATCCTCGATGGTCAGAACGAAACCCCCTATTAAGTCCTCATCCACTGAAGAACTCAGCTCCACCTCCCCTCCGTTTGCCTGTTTAATTAATCGGCGAATGCTTGTCATAGTGGCATCGTCGACCGGTTGTGCCGTAAGCAGGGTCACGGTACTGACTCCCATTTCCTTTCTGTAAAGGTCCCTGAAGTATCTGGCAATTCCCGGCAGGTAAATCTCCCGTTTGTTCCTGATTACCAGGTTAATCATCGAAATAGAGAGCCTGGAAATATTCTGTCCGAGGATGGACCCTGTCAGCTTGATCTTCTGGCTTGGCTGCAGGGAAGGTACAGTCAGCATATACTGAAAATCCTCCAGCTTACAAACGGAGCTCAGCACCTCCATGTCCTGGTATACTTCATCTAATAGCTTTTGCTCTGCAGCACTTTGAAATAGTGCTTTTGCATAACGGACGGAAATCTGGCTTTCATTCATAGGGCAACTAATTCAGGTCGGCTTCGTTAATGAGTTTATTGACCAGATCATTCTGTGCCTTGCTCTCCTCCAGCTTCATCCGCAGGATCTTTTCTGCAATATCCACAGAGAGGCTCGCCATCTGTTCCTTCATTTCAGTCAGAGCGGCCGCTTTCTCATGCCGGATGGATTCTCTCGCATTCTGAACCAATTTTTTGGCCTCTTCTGCAGCTTTTTCCCTGGCCTCAGCAATGAGCTGATCTTTCAACTCTTTCGCTTCTTTCAACAGGGAATCCCTTTCAGCTTTAGCTTCGGCGAGGATTTTTTCATTTTCAGCCTGAAGCTTTTTCATCTCCTTCTTAGCCCTTTCTGCTGCATCCAGAGCATGCCGGATACTTTCATTACGGGCCTTGACAGCCGTCAGAATGGCGGGCCAGGCAAATTTGCCCAGGATAAAAAGCAAAACAAGAAAGAACAGCGTTGACCAGAAGATCATTCCTATTCCAGGTGTTACTAAATCCATTTTATATCTGGTTTATTTGTTATCAAAGAAAGGCCTGCAACCAACCGTTACAGGCCTGTTCGTTTTTGCATCCTAATTGCCCATCATGGAAACCACAACGGCAAACAATGCAACACCTTCAATCAGAGCGGCAGAAATAATCATGGCTGTCTGGATTTTGCCACCGGCTTCGGGCTGACGTGCAATGGCGTCCATGGCTGATCCCCCGATCCTTCCAATCCCCAGACCTGCTCCGATTACGGCCAGACCTGCTCCGATTGCTGCTAATGTACCTGTCATAATAAGTAATATTAAAGTGAATATTAATCATGGTGATGCTCGGGCATCGCCAATCCGATAAACAAAGCTGATAATAAGGTAAATATATAAGCCTGCAGAAATGCTACAAGCAATTCAATCATATCCATAAAAATCACCATCACCAGGGATGGGACTGACATAAATACTGATTTAAAAATAAAAATCATGGAGATGAGACTCAGTACAATAATATGTCCGGCGGTAATGTTCGCAAAAAGTCGCACCATAAGTGCAAAGGGCTTGGTGAACATGCCAATAATTTCCACGGGAATCATAATGGGGGCAAGCACAACAGGCACACCGGGAGTATTAAAAATATGCTGCCAGTAAGATTTGTTGCCGCTAAGGGTTGTAATAATAAAGGTGAAAACAGCCAGCACCATGGTCAGGGCAATGTTCCCTGTTACATTGGCCCCGAAAGGAAAGAAAGGGATCAGGCCCATCAGGTTATTCAGCAGGATAAAAAAGAAGATCGTCAGTAAATAGGGCATATACCTGTAATACTTATCCTCACCGATATTTGGTATGGCCACATCTTCCTCAATAAATACGATGACTGGCTCAATGAACCCCGCCAGGCCTCTGGGTTCGCTGATGCCCGATTTTTTGTAGGCTTTTGCCATTCCTAAAAATACCCAGAGTAAAATGATGACCGACAACATCATCATAAATACGTTTTTTGTGATAGAGAAATCCAGGGGTAATCCAGCTTCAAGCATCTCACCGTGCTCATCCACTTCAATGATCTTTCCGTTCAGGTTCTTCTCAGCAGTCTCACCGTTCTTCTTAACGACCTCCATGGTCCCCTCTCCCATCTTAAATCCCTCATGGATATGCCCATAAGCCAGTTTGCCGGACATAAACAGGTGGAACCCTGAATGCTTGCTGTAGAGTATTACAGGCAGGGGAACGCTAACATGCTGCCCGTCCTTTTTTGTCAGGATATGCCATTCATGTGAATCACTGACGTGATCAAGAATATATTCGGTGGAGTTAAACTCTTCTTCACCCGATTCTCCATGGCCGGCTTCTTCAGAGTGAGAATCAACAAGCTCATGATGCAGGTCACTTGTTTTTTGATGTTCATCCTGTCCATGAATCGGGGCACCAGGTACCAGGAAGATAAAACCAATTAATAAATGGACAAAAACAGCTAAAACCCTATCGCTCACAATCAATGTAATTATTTGTTTTTAAGCAGTTTAAGAAGATGACCTGCCGTAAAAAAAGTAAAGATTAAATATAGTGCAAAAAATATAAGGATAAAGGCTTTTGAAATATTTTTTGTGGCCACCCAAAAAAGCAGGATAAACAATAAATACAGGAGGAATTTGACCCCTATTCCCCCCAGCAGGTAGATCACTCCATCCTTATTTTGCCTGCCAATACCTGCCATCAAAATCAGATAGCTTAGCAGACTTATCATGGTCACCGAACCCAGTGTAATCAGGTACTCCGCAGGAGAAAGCCCCACCTGAATACGGGAAAGCAATAAAATACCTGGCAGCACCAGGATGGACGCCAGAACCAGGAGTTGCCAGATAAAACGAATACGCTTAATCATCTTTCCTGAAGATGAAGTCCTTTAATACAATATAGAGACCCGCAAAAACACCCAGTAGTGTGAGAATAGCGGTAAAGACAGGTTTTTCCTTACCCGCTCTTTCATCAAGCTTGGAACCAGCCCAATAGAAAAGAAGAATAATGGCCACCATCTGAAATCCCAGTCCGGAGTAACGGATATAGGAACTCAGACCTGACTTTTTTGGTTTATGCCCCTTTGAGTTTTGAGGCTGGCTCGGTGATCTCTTCTTTTTTTCCACCCATATCGCATTTGCCGGTAAATGTTGCTCCCGGCTCAATGGCCAGTTTACCAGTCTTGATTTCACCATATACTTTCGACATGGAACGAAGCGACAGCAACTCTGTGACTACCACCTTTCCATCCACCACACCTTCCACTTCACAGTTCTTGCACCTGATCTCACCGCTTACTGTACCACTCTGCCCGATAAAAACTTTCCCCTTAGTATTCAGGTTCCCGACCAGATTTCCGTCGAACCTGATATTCTCACTGGAATTAATACTGCCTTCAATAGTCGTCCCAACGGAAATCATATTGATCTTATTGGCACTCTCTGTTTCTCCTATTTTTGCCATATGCTGCTTTTTCTGCAAATTTAGTTATTATTCTCGTTTCCGTCATAGGCCCATTTCAAATAGATGGCCCCCCAGGTGAATCCTCCGCCAAAAGCAGACAGGATCAGGTTATCTCCCTTTTTCAACTGCGATTCCCATTCCCACAGACAGAGTGGTATGGTGGCAGCAGTTGTATTCCCATACTTTTCAATGTTGATCATTACCTTTTCTTTCGGAATCCCCATGCGGCGGGCAACGGCCTCAATAATCCGCATATTGGCCTGGTGAGGAACCAGCCAGGTAAGGGTTTCGGGTGTGAGACCGTTCTTATGCATGATTTCCACAGAAACATCTGCCATTTTGGATACGGCCACCTTAAAGACGGCCTGGCCCTCCTGATAAACAAAGTGTTCCTTGGCATCCACGGTTTCCCGTGTAGCCGGATGGGCCGACCCGCCGGCCTTCATATGAAGACTTTTCATTCCGCTTCCATCAGCTTCAAGAATAGCATCCATAACCCCCAACTCTTCCTCCACAGGCTCCAGCAAAACAGCAGCTGCGCCATCACCAAAAAGGGGACAGGTGGTTCGGTCGGTATAATCGGTGATGGCCGACATCATATCTGCCCCTACAAGTATCACTTTCTTATACTGACCCGACTGAATAAAGCTGGCCGCTGTCTGCAATCCAAATACAAATCCCGAACAAGCTGCCGAAATATCAAAACTCCATGCACCTTTGATCCCCACTTTGTCGGCAATCAGGTTTGCGGTTGAGGGAAAATGATAATCCGCAGTAATGGTAGCACAGATCACAAGCTCGATTTCATCCGGAGAGGTTCCGGTCTTCTCCAGCAATCCCTCTACGGCACGGGCACCCATATCCGAGGTAGCCCCCTCCTTAAGGATCCTTCTCTCCTTAATGCCTATCCGTTGCATGATCCACTCATCGGTGGTCTCAACCATGGTACTTAACTCATCATTGGTAAGCCTGTATTCAGGTACCCAGCCATGAATTCCGGTTATTCCCGCTGCAATCTTAATCATCTGTCCAGTTCTTCTTTTATCCTGTTGACTAATCCTGCTCCAACCACCTCAGCCGTGTGAAGGAGCATATTTTTTATAGCTTTATCATTGGAGATTCCGTGCCCGATTAGCAGGGGAGCATTTACACCCAACACCGGAGTGCCTCCAAAATTTTCAAAATTAAATAATTCAAAATAACCATCCCCCAGGTTTTTCAGAGAAAGCACTTTATAAAAGGCTTCCGCCTGCTTCAGCATGATATTCCCGATAAAGCCATCAGTTACTATTACATCCGCCCTGCTGGAGACGAACATCTCATTGGCCTCAATATTTCCTACAAAATTGTAAGTGGACGACTCCTTCATCAACTGGTATGCACTCCGGGTAACCATGTTCCCTTTACTTTCTTCGATCCCTACATTAAGCAAAGCTACGGCCGGATCCGAAATTCCATGAACCAAATGAGAATAAATGGTACCAATTGTGCCATACTGGTATAAAACATCAGGGCGTGCATCAGGATTGAGTCCCACATCCAGAATGACAGATTGTGTTCCCTCCACGTTGGGAATGGTGGCGGCTATGGCAGGACGAATGATTCCGGGTATGGAAGTAATTATCTGCATGGCACCAACCATCATGGCTCCGGTATTTCCGGCACTGCAAAATCCGTCAATCTCCCCTCTGGCCAGCAGCCGCTGGCCCTTAAAGAGCCCGGCCTGAGGTTTCTCTTTAAATACCTTGAGGGGATGGTCGTCCATCCCAACTGAATCTGCGGCATGAAAATACGAAAACCCGCTAAGGTCGAGTTGTTGTTCTTCCGAGTAGCGGGTAATAAGTTCCTGATCACCGATCAATACAAGCTCCGTGCCAGCAGGTAAAGATTCCCTGGCGAGTATGGCTCCGCGAATTACAGAGCCAGGAGCAAAATCGCCCCCCATCGTATCAATCCCAATGCGCATGGGTTACCGGGCTAACGCCCTGGAAATAAAGGTTCTAAGCTATGTCTGCTTCAGCGTCGATAACAAGCTTACCTTTATAATAAAGGTTACCATCGACGTAATAAGCACGGTGACGTTCATGAACGGTTCCTGTGGTTGAACAGGTAGAGAGCGTGGGAGCCTCCGCCTTATAATGCGTTCTTCTTTTGTCTCTTCTGGTCTTTGAAGTCTTTCTTTTCGGATGTGCCATAGCTATTTAGTGTTTTTTATAATTTTTTTTAATGCATCCCACCTGGGATCCATGTTTTCTTCTTTGTCCGGTTCTCTGGTCCGGTGAGCATCAAGTTTCTTCAGCATCTCCGGATTACAAGCGGAGTTTCCATCGGAATCTTCAGGATGATACTTTTGATAAGGAAGTGCCAGAACAATAAATTCATACAGATACTGGTCGACCGCTATTTCATGATCGTCCCTGCCAATGATCAAAACATCATCCTCAACTTCGCCCGGAAGATCCCCCGTTTTCACAAAAATCGTCTGTGTTGTGGAAATCTCCGTCATAAAATACTCCAGGCAGCGGTCACACATTACCTTCACTTCGCCATTCAACTTGAAATGGAGTGAGAGAACGCCCTGCTTTTTCTCCAGCCTCACATTTGCATGCACATTTCCATCGTCGATTTCCGGATGCTCAAATAAACCAAAGAACTGCCTGTCAAGCTCAAATGAAAAATCGTGATCACCTTCTCCTAAACCCGAAATGCGTACTGCATATGATCCCCGCTTTTTCACAAGACTTCAATTTGGGAGTGCAAAAGTATAAATTTATCTCATATAAAAAAACAAAACTAACGCTTTAATTGATGACAGTAAGGAGATTAAACAGGACGAAAATTCTGCAATAAAAACGGAAAAAATCAGCCAATCATCTGCTGAATGATTTCCATAAGCGAATCAATAAAAAAATCATCCTTGGTCAGATAGCGGTTCGCGCCATTTTCCATAAACTCGGCCAGCAGGGTGTCATCTCCCTGTCCGGTCAGAATGACAACGGGAACCCCCTTATTGACCTTCCTGATCTCCTTTAGTGTATCCAGGCCACTGAGCTTTTTTTCACCGGCACCCGCAAGAACATGATCCAGAACGATAAGTCTCGGATTCAACTGAAGATTTTGCAGGCACTCCTCCCCGGTATGGAAACATACCACATCGTAGTCATGCCTGCTTTGAAAAGTAAATTCCATCAGGTTCAGAATCACTTTGTCATCATCTATAAAAAATATGGGCCTGCTCATTTCAGATTGAATCGCTTTTTCAGACAGAGGATAAAAATAGCAATTTATTTTTTTCTTTGTTCGTCCTTGTCCGATAACGAACAGATGATATACGAAACCGGACATCTTCCATCAATCACTTATGCCATATTTTATTCTTTTACAAGTATTTAAAGATTTTGGCACTGCAATTGAAATTATGTGAGACTGGATAACCGAAAAATCACTGCTCCGATGTCACTTTTAAAAAATTACCTGCTTTCCCTGCTTAGAAATGCCAGACGTGATATCTATTTCACGCTGTTAAACCTTCTTGGACTTGCCGCTGGAATCACGGCTGCCATTCTGATTTTTCTTTATGTACAGGACCAGCTTACCTTCGACAGGCATAATGCTCAATATGAACGTATCTATCGCCTGGAAGGCGACTTTTTTATCAGTGAAAAACAGGACCTGACCGCCATTACCCAAATTCCGCTTGGTCCAACATTAAAAGATGAATATCCTGAAATTGTGGAACAGGTCAGGATATTGCCCCGAAGGGATTTTTATTTTAAACAAGGGGAAGACACCTTTAAGGAGGACAGCATCATGCTGGCCGACTCCACCATATTTTCTGTATTTTCCGTACCTTTTGTAAGTGGCGACCCGGGTACAGCCCTTACCGCACCTTTCTCCATGGTGATCAGCCGTTTGCTGGCTCAAAAATATTTTGGCACCTGGGATGTGGTCGGGAAGAGCATGCAGGACCTGGAGGGAACCACCTTCAATATCACCGGGGTCTTTGAGGACCTGCCCGGGAACGTGCACCTCCACTATAATGGCCTGGTCTCCTCCGCTACCATTGAAGATCAGATTGGCAGTGAACGCTTCAATGACCGCAGCGCGGGTGCATTCTGGAATGTAAACGCCTATACCTATGTGTTGATGGCCGAAAATACCTCCCCGGACATGGTATTATCAAAATTTCCTGAATTCTATGACAAATACATGAAGGAGCTGGGAGAGCAGATCAATGCATCCTTCAAGCTGCGGATCACCCCGCTGGCGGATGTTCACTTTCAAAAAGATGAACTGACCTGGGATCTGCCCAAAGGAAATATGAATTATGTCTATATCATGGCCATTATAGCCATTCTGCTGATTATTATTGCCAGTATCAATTATACAAACCTCACCACGGCACGTGCGACCAGTCGAGGCAAGGAAATCGGAATCAGGAAGGTGGGAGGGGCAGATAAGAGTCTTTTAAGGTCACAATTCCTGGGAGAATCCCTGGCAATGGCCATCCTGGCAGGAATCCTTGCTGTTTTTCTGTCCGCACTGATATTGCCCTTATTTAATAACCTGGCCGGGAAAGAGTTTAACATAAGCACCTTTTTTCAACCTTCCATTCTCCTGTTTATTCTGGGGATCTCTATTCTGACCGGTCTTCTGTCGGGAATCTATCCGGCCACCTACCTGGCTTCCTTTAATCCGTTGGCCATTCTGAAAGGGAACGGGGTCAGCAGCAAGGACCGGGGGTGGTTGAGAAGGGGACTGGTGATTGCCCAGTTTCTAATCTCTTCGGTAATGATCATTGGATCAATCGTGGTGGCACTTCAAATGGGATATATCCAGAAAAAGGACCTGGGTTTCGACCGCGATCAGATCCTACTGCTTTCTTTGAACGATACCGCGATCATCAACAATGTGGGAGCTTTTATGGAAGAAATTGAGCGCTATCCGGCCGTGGAAGAGACTTCCACCTCCACCACAGCTCCCGGCCGATTTTTCGGGAAACAGGTGATGACCGCTGAGCAGAACAATGGTGAAATGCAGGAGAAAGCCTTCAACAACATTATTGTCAATCACGATTACATGGATGTGATGGGGCTGGAACTCGTTGAGGGGCGATTCTATGACAGACAATTCGGATCCGACCTGAGCACGGCTTTTGTGGTAAATGAAGCCCTGGTCCGGGAGATGCAATGGGGAGATTCAGCCCTGGGAAAACAGTTTATTGTCGGGGTAAATATCCAGGGGGCCAATAACCCGGTCGGCGAAATTATCGGGGTGGTGAAGGACTTTCATTATGGTTCTCTTCACAATCCCGTCGAATCACTGGTGTTACGATGTTTTAATAATCAAGGATTTATGCGGACTCTTTCCGTGAGAGTTAGAGGAGACGACATGCAGGGAGTGATCGGCTGGATCCGGGATGTCAGAGAATCCTTCCATCCGGCATATCCCATACAGTACAGCTTCTTAAGCGATGAACTGGACAAGCTCTATGAGGAGGAAGGAGTGGTCTTTGCCCTGGTCATCTCCTTTACGATCCTGATCATTTTCATAGCTGCACTTGGCTTACTGGGGCTATCCTCCTTTATGACCGTAAAACGAACCCGGGAAACAGGAGTAAGAAGAGTCATGGGTGCAAGCCAGAACCAGATCCTGGTACTCTTCCTGACACAATTCTCCAAATGGGTGATCATCTCCAACATACTGGCCTGGCCTCTCTCCTATTTCGTGATGAAACACTGGCTGCAGAATTTCACCTACCGGATCGACTTTCCGTTCTGGACCTTTATCATATCTTTGCTGTTATCACTAAGCATTGCTGTGATCACCGTAAGCTGGCAATCAATTAAGGCCTCCCGGATGAATCCGGCTGCCTCCATCAGGGTGGAATGATAAGTGGAAAGATATTAGGAAACAGCTGCGTAATAAATGGCTTTTTGGCAGATGCATCAGGTTTTGTTCCGGATATGTCTGCCGAGATTTATTATGAGGTGGTCCGGTTGATCGAAGGAAAATTTCTCTTTCTGCCCGATCACCTGAACAGGCTTCAACAATCCATTTCCGGTTCAGGAATTGAGTACCCGGGCCATAAAAGTATTACGGAGAGCCTGGCTTTGCTGGTCACCGGTAATCCCTGCCGGGAGGGAAATATCCGGATCTGCCTGCAAGCCGCCGGAGACAACAAACCCCGGTTGCAATGCTATTTCATCCCCTATTATTATCCCAGGCCGGACATGTATAAAAAGGGAGTGAAACTGTCCATATATCCGCATGTAAGACCCAACCCGGGAATAAAAAAATGGGATGATCAATTCCGGAATTCGGTGGCCAGGTACATCCTCGAACAGAAGGTTTATGAAGCAGCACTGATTAACCATCAAAACCAGATCACCGAAGGGAGCCGGTCCAATATTTTTTTTATCGACCGGGAAAGCAGGCTGATTACCCCTCCTGAAAAGGAAATCCTGCCCGGGATTACAAGAAAATATGTGTTGGAAATTGCACGAAAAAACAGCATCGTCCTTCTGGAAAAACCCATTGCTGTGGGCCAGCTGGACAGCCTGGTAGCTGCTTTTATTTCCGGCACCTCACCAAAGGTCCTTCCGGTCAGACAGATAGATGAATATCTTTTTGATGTGGGCCATCCTTTCATGCAGCAGCTGATGAATCAGTTTGAACTGTTGATCCGGGAAAATCTCACCGGTATTGATATGCCCGGGAATTAAAACGAATACGTACTTTTAATTGTTTATCCGTCGAAAAACCTCCAGAAATGAAACCCTTTATAGTCCTATGCTCTCTGATCCCGGCCTTTCTCAGCATGGAAGCCCAGGAAAAACGAATTTATCATTCCGCGGGTAGTGAATTAATCTTATCCGGGGCGGATATGAATTTTAAGGAATCCGATGTGAGTAACAACCTTCGCTTTACCCTCTTCTTTCATACTCAGCAACACCTCAATTTTGATCTGAGCGATAACCTGGGACTTTATACCGGTTTTGCCATCCGCAATGTGGGATTAATCATGGAGGACTATTTTCAGAATGTGGGGTATGATGTGGACAACACACATCCCGATTATAACAAGAACACAAAGATCAAGCACCGGAGTTATTCCCTGGGCTTCCCCCTGGCTCTTAAAATAGGCTCTTTTGATAAGAACTTTTTCCTGTATGCCGGAGGGGAACTGCGAATGATGGACGGCGATTCATTTCACACTGTCGCATATCACTAATCACACTTTTTTTATAACTTTGACCGTCCGGGGTGTTAGCTCAGTTGGTTCAGAGCGCATGCTTGACAGGCATGAGGTCACTGGTTCGATTCCAGTACATCCCACAGATCAAGAGCCATAATCAGTTGCATTTTAGCTGCTTATGGCTTTTTTTATTCGGAAATTGAGAATAATCTTATCTTTATTCTGGAAGCCTGTAAATATGAATCGTTGCCTGATTATTCTGTTCTGCTTTAGCCAGATATGCTACGCGCAACAAGAATATGATAGCCTGGAAATTCCTGAATCCCTCCCGGTTTTCTATGGAAACAGATTATCTACTCATCCTTTGGGCATCCTGTCCTCAAGGACCAATCATATTTTTCAGACCAAAGCTGCCAAAACATACTCCCTGGCCTTTGGTATATCCAGTGGGAACATCTGGCTGCCCTATGTGAGAGCTTATCAACCCCTGAATGAAGCGGATAAAGATCTGATGCGCTCGTTTGTCTGGAACGATCGGGATTATTACTTCGACCAGGAGAATTCACCCTCCGAATCGATGGGGTTTCAGGCCGATGGAATCATAAGAGCCTACCAGTTACATCTGAATATTCCGCTATTCAACAAGCACGAATTAATGGTAAATTCCCGGGTATTTTCCCTGGATGGAGGTAGGATCCCCTACTCGCTGCTGACCAGTGACCGCCTGATCGAATGGTTCCATTCCAATGTTGCAGGGGGAGAAGATCCATTTGCCAGAAAGGTCTATGGAATGGATCAGGCTTATATCCGCTACACAGATGAGGATGGCAGAACACTGGAAATAGATAAAGGGCAGTTCACCTTCTCCGGAATGGACCTTAACTACACCTATTATCCGGAAATTAAAAGCCTTGAAAATCACCGGATATACACAAACTTCGGAATGCAGCTGGGGCTCAATGCCAGCCGGTACAATTCATCCCTGGATGTTGGACTGAGCACCTCGCTAATTAAGATAATACCAATAAGAAACAACCGGGCGATACATGCTGGAGCAGGCTTAAGTGCCATATATCAAAACCTGATCTTGTTTGGTGATCCGGTTCACATTCGTAACAGAAATGCTCTGCTCAGTTCAGAGGTCCTTCTGAGCTATATCATTCCTGTAAAAAGATCGGGTTGTTTTTCATTAGCCCTAAGCTATCATATCCGGAGTTCCATGAATAAGAGGAAGGATTTTGAGACCATCGTGCTTACAGGAGACAGAATTACATCCCACTGGCACTATAGTATTTCCCACTTCTATAAAGTTTTATCTGCAAATTACCTGATTATATCCTACTCAAAAGGAGCCTTTGCTTATTCGATCTTTCTGAGAGAAGATTTTTCAGTCGATAATGCCCCTGATGCCCAGACAGGCTTTGGAATAAAAATGAGTTTTAAATAAGCTTTTTGTTTACATTTATAATCCTATGATAAAACAGCTCTACAGGTTTCTCAGTCCAAGGTTTCAGAACCTTTTCCTGGAATACAAAGTACATCCAAAACCAAGGTACGGTCATGGACTGCCGGCACATCCGGAGCTGCTTAAAATTATTGATGCCAACAGGGAGACCTATATAAAGTTGCTTGAAAAAGCTCTGGCAAACAAAAAGAAGATCTGGGAGATCAGAGATTCCAAGGAGGAGACCGACAAAGCCAAACCTAGCTGGAACAACGGGTACCTGCCCGGACTGGATATTATCGGGATCTACACCATACTGGCCCGCTTCAAGCCCAAAAGATATATTGAAATAGGATCGGGCAACTCCACCCGGGTAGCCCATAAAGCCTTTATGGAGAATGATCTGAGCACCGAGTTTATTTCCATCGACCCCAGGCCGCGGACAGAGATCGACCAGCTCCCCAACCGGATGATCCGGGAACCCTTTGAGAATGTTACTCTGGATATCGTGGCCGAACTGAATGCCAATGATGTCCTTTTCCTGGACAATTCACACCGGATTTTTCCCAACTCCGATTCCATGGTTTTCTTTATGGAAATCCTTCCACGGCTTAAAAGGGGGGTTATTGTTCATCTTCATGATATCTATCTGCCCTACGATTACCCCCAGTTTATGTGCAACAGGTTCTACTCGGAACAATACGGGCTGGCCTTTTATCTGCTATCAAATCCGGATAAGTATGAACCCATTCTGCCAAACTATTATATTTCTGAGGATCAGGAATTATCCGGGCTGATTGCTCCGATCTGGGATCATGAAAATCTCAGGAATGTAGAGCGGCACGGGGGCTCCTTCTGGCTCAGAATTGCTGAATAACAAAAAATATCGCTATGAAAAAAATGTCCCGCACCTTGCTGATAATTTCAGCTTTCGTTCTGTTATTCGTTCAGGCAAGCAGTGGCCAGCAAACTCTGGCGGAAAAACTGGGTTATACTGCTGATGCCAGTCTTCTTATTGTACATGCCGATGATATCGGCCTGGCCCAGTCGGTCAACGAGGCTACCGCTAAAGCCTTTGCCAGCGGGGGAATCACCTCGGGAAGTATCATGGTTCCCTGCCCCTGGTTCAACGACTTTGCCGAATACTACAAAAGCCATCCCGATCTGGATGTAGGGATCCATATTACCCTCACTTCCGAATGGGATCACTACAAATTCGGGGGGATCTTACCTGCCACTGAAATTCCCAGTCTGCTGGATGAGAATGGCTATTTCTACCCCACCACCGAAGAGCTTGGCATGCATGCCGATCCGGCTGAGGCAGAAAAGGAGATCAGGGCGCAGATTGAAAGGGCCATCTCCTACGGGATTAGGCCCACCCACCTGGATACTCATATGGGAAGTGTTCTGGTTAAACCGGAGCTGCTGTCTGTTTATATGAAACTGGGAAAAGAATATGGTATTCCGGTTTTTGCTCCCCGGATGATGCTGTTTGCAATGCCCCAGGAATTGAGGGACATGGTCAGGGAGGAGTATATCCTGGCAGACAACATGTTTATGCTGAACGTGGACGGCCCCGAGGCCTCCTGTGACGAAGAATATGAAAAAATGATAGAAAAAGTCGTTCCCGGGCTGAACGTGATGATTGTGCACCTGGCTTTTGACAATGCAGAAATGCAGGCGGTTACAGTGAACTATCCTGCATTTGGTGCGACCTGGAGAGAAAAGGATTTGAATTATGTCCAGAGTCAGGCTTTCCGGGATCTTCTGAAGCGCCATGAAATTCATCTGGTTTCCTGGAAGGAGATCGGGGCGCTGAAGTAACTATCCCTCGGGCCGGTTATTGAACCGGATACCGGCTATCTGGTATACCATCCTTTAATTCAATTGTATGGTACATCACTGCAAAGGCTGCTGAGATCCACATCACTGAAACAAAAACGCCCACAAAGAGACAAACAAGGCCAAGGATCACAATCGGTATGGCCAGGAGTCCCATAAAAAAGATCTGCCATCCATATCCACGGGTCAGGTCCCAGCTTACCCGGAGGGCATCCATCACATCCATTTCGCGATCCACAACCAGATAGGGGACAAAAGCCAGGCGGCAGGCAAAAATGATCCCGGGTACAATCAGCATGACAATCCCCAGGCCCACAATAATGCCTACCACAATATTGGCAATAACCGCATTCCAGTAGTTTCGCTGAAAAACAACAAAGATATCCCGGACCTCAATCCGTTCACCTCGAACCGCTTTTAGAAAAACCCAGCTGGTCCCATATTGAATGGGGCCCGCCACAAAGACTCCGTACATAATGCCAAAGAAAACCAGGGGGACCAGAAACCATTCAAAGGAATCAATTTTCCACTGAATGGTACTAACCGGTCCGCTCAGGATCATATATACAATGGAGACCACAAGCAGTTCCACAAAAGAGGCCATGAGTACCTTCCATCCGATGGAGTAGCTTCTCGAAGCATCCGGATAGAAGTCGTATTGTTCATTATTGTAAATGCTTACCATGATTTCTGAGATTTTGATTTATACCCAAATCTAAGGCTTGAAAAGATGCTGTCCTTCAGACTTAAGTAGTGATTTGAAAAATCCAACTATAGTAGGAATTCAGCGAGGACTATACTTTAGTAGGAATTTTATTTTTCATGAAAATGCTCCCGGCCAATTGTCGTATATTCACCATTCCATTCGAAAAAATGACTGAAGCCTGGCACCTCATATTATTGATCATACCACTTTTGGCTGGTGCCATCTCTATTTTTTTTTCCTTCCGGTTAATGAAGCGCTACAAGCTTCCTTTTACCGTCAGCTTTTTTTACTACCTGGTCTTTCTGTATATTTTCGGCACCTATGGTCTGGCCGGATCCGGTATACTTGAACACCTGCTCGGCAGGATGGAAATCGATCAAAAAATAATCCATTCTGCAAGCCTCTATGCCATTTTCCTGGGAATTCCTTTCCTGGCACTTGCAAAATTTATGTTTCTTCGAAGTATCTTGGAGTTCTTAAACAAAAAACTCAGCAATCCCTTTGTTTTCTTCTATTTCCTGATCCTGGCTTCTGCCTTTATAAGTTATGGAGTATATATGGTCCGGCTTACCCGCTTCGACCTGGGAGAGTACCAGCGATTGATCCAGTTCCAGCGTTGGGCCTTTGCTGCTTTTATGCTCCTCATATACCTGCTGGCCTATGCACAAATTTATAAAGGCACCAGAAAATCAGGCAACTTCCCGGCAAAAAAGCACCTGCGGGTTTTTGGCTCCTGGTACCTGGCCTATACGGTCCTTTGTGTGGCTCCCCTGTCCCTCACAACCTATCACCCGATTTTCAGGCAATTTTTCTTTCTGATCTTTCTCTCCTGGCACCTGATTCCCATCCTGTTCCTGAACATTTACCTGAACAAATTCCATAATATGGAACATGAGCTTCCCGGGGATTTCGAAACCCGGCTCCAGGCCTTTGTGGGAAAACATGAGATATCCAAAAGAGAGTGTGAGGTAGTACGCCTGATTTGTAGTGGTCTGTCGAACCAGGAGATCAGCGAAACCCTGTTCATCTCCCTCCAAACGGTTAAGGATCATATTCATCGGATCTTTGTGAAGACAGGGGTAAAAAACAGAGTACAGCTAAGCAATATGATCAGATAAGATGAGCCGAAGAGATGCTGTAATCCAATATCTGCAACAACTGGGGATTCCCTTTGAGTTATACGAACACCCTCCTGTACCCACTGTTGAAGAGGCCCTGCCCTACTGGAAGGACATAGATTCGGCACACTGTAAGAATCTCTTTTTCAGGAACCATAAGGGGAACAAACACTACCTGGTGATCCTGGATCACCGCCGGCAATTGAATATCCGGGACCTGGAACAAAGACTCAGGCAGGGGAAAATCTCCTTTGCCTCCGCCAAAAGAATGGAACGTTACCTGGGTCTCTCTGCCGGATCCGTGTCGGCTTTTGGAATTATCAACGATCCGGAAAAGCATGTTCACCTGTTTATTGATGAAGCCCTGCAGTCGGCCGAACGGATCAGTTTTCATCCCAATGAAAACAACGCAACCCTTGTAATCTCTTTTGCATCTTTCCTTAGATTCCTTGAATCGAGCGGTAACTCCTACGAGTTTATTGCCATGTATGATTCTAAATTGTAAGCGGGTTCATCCTAATTTTCTAACTTGCAGACGAAATACAGAAAGCTTTGATGTGATGATGAAAAAAATTGCCTTCCTCCTGCTGCTTATGCTGATAGTCCTTCCCGGATGCCTGGAGGATCCAGATCCCCTGCCCCAGACGATCAGGACTTATGAGTATTTTTATAACTACCTGATGGAATCTTATGATATCCAGTGGGAAATTGATGAAAAAATCATTGGTTCCGGGCATTCATACGGAGTTCCGGCTCAGGCGGTAATTGAACTTGATGAAAGTCAGCAGGAGGTCCTCTTTCTGACCAGGAATCCCGATACCGGACTTTTGCTCGACAGCCTCTCCGGATTGTTATTCGAAAACGGCTCATATATGCTGGCTATGTTGGGTAATGAAGAGGAGCCCCATCTTCTCTTTAAGCCTCTGGATACCCGGCCCCCTACCTCGGGTATGATTAAAATTCATTTCATGCACGCCGCACCAACTATGAATCCCGTAGATATTTATGTTGGCGGGAATCAGCCCGGGGACAAAGTACTTTCAGCCCTGGACTATACTTCGGTGACCGAGTATCTTGAAATTGCGGAAGATAAACTTTGGGAAGCTCTTATTATCACACCGGCCAACAGCCTTCCTGCCGACTCAACCATCCTCTCGTACACAGCTAACACCATTTTTAAAATCGGCAACGCATATCTGTGTACCATCGGACACAATGAAAACGATATTGAATCACCTTTCCTGATACAGGTGGATGAACATCCCGTCTATTAGTGATCGGGATAATTTTGTAAAACCGGACAAAGCAGACTAAACATGGAAAAACAGAGAAATATGAAACAGCATGTCTCTTTTGTGGGAGCATTGCATATTGGATTCGGGATTCTCGGATTGATTGGGGCTCTTGCCATTTTTTTTGGTTTTCAATTTCTTTTTCAATTTGTTGAAGAGGAACCCCTCGCTGAACAAATACTCTCCTATGTGGGTAATGCCCTTGCTCTGATTATCCTGTTTATTAGTACCCTGGGCGTCATTGGCGGAATCGGCCTCTTTTCATACCGGTCCTGGGCACGCATCCTGGTTTTGATTGTCTCGGCCATCAATTGCCTGAATGTTCCCGTAGGTACTGCCAAAGGGGTATATTCGATTTGGGTGCTTATGCAACCCGAAACCATTGAACTGTTTGAAAGTTAAAAGAAACCTGATTTCATGAAAAAGCTATTTATCCTATCCATTCTTTTTTCCCCTTTTTTACTGTCGTGTGACAAAGAACCGGAACCCGAGCCCGAAAAGATACGCTCCTACTGCTATCTCTATCATTTTGTGCCTGAACTGGGAAGTGTGATCTGGGAAATCGATGATATTGAGGTACCTGAACCAAAGGACTATTCCGTGCTCCTGGCTGGCTCGGTTCTGCTTGAATCTGCTAGCGAGGAGATTAGCTTTACGGTTAAACATTCGGGTACCAAAGAGGTGCTTGTCAGTCAGCTCGTTCCAATGGAACAGGATAAGTATTACATGATCATTGTCAGTGGCCCGGCAGACGCTCCCTCTTTGTTAATCAGAGAGATCGATACCAGCCGCCCTCAGGCCGGACAAGTGAGGTTTCAGGCCTATCATGCAGCCAATGGTCAATCGTCCATCGACATCTATATGGGAGGGAGTACTCCGGATAAACGCGTTGTCTCAGATCTTAATTTATTAAGCCTGTCCGAGTCCTTTGAAGTTCAGGACTTTGATGCCAGGGCAGCCATTACATTTACGGCTCATAGTGAAGAATATAACCAGGACAGTGTTATACTGACTTCCTTGTATAACGACCAGATTGGATCCGGAGCCAGTTACCTGACTGTGCTGGCCCCCTTTACCTTCGAACCAGCTTCAGAGCTGACGATCTGGCTTTACAGCCTGCCCCTTGAATAAATAGAGCCGGCTCCAGTTAATTCCCGGACCGGCTCCTTTCAGAATATATGAGTCCTGACCTAATACCTTACACGTTTTGTATAATGGGTATGTAGGAGTTCGTGGGATTTGTGTCCCAGTGGTTCTCCCAGAAATTCCCGGTATATTCCAATAATCTCCGGATTCTCATGAGATTTTCGGATCTCCATGGACATATCCTCGGCATAAATGGCCTCGGTCCGCTTTCTTCGAATCTCTTCATTGGTCGGAATGGGTTGTCCGCCACCTCCCAGGCATCCGTCGGGACAGGCCATCACCTCAATAAAATGGGCCTCGATATCCCCGCTCTTCACACCATTCATCAGTTTTCTGGCATTCACAAGCCCGTGAGCCACCGCACACTTCAGCTCCACTCCATTCAGAAAGCTCCACTCCTCTTTGCAATCTTCAATCATAACCGAGGCCTGCCTGACCCCTTCCATACCACGTACGGGGGTGATATTCAAACCTTCAAAGGGAACTTCTCTTCCGGTTACAATCTCATAGGCCGTTCTCAGAGCGGCTTCCATCACACCACCTGTGGCTCCGAATATGACGGCTGCTCCGCTCGAAACACCCATGATACTGTCGTATTTGTCTTCTTTTAATTTGTTGAAATCCACACCGGCCTGCTTGATCATTCTGGCCAGTTCCCTGGTCGTTAAAACATAGTCGACATCCTTGAAACCGCTGGATCGCATTTCGGGGCGATCAGCTTCATATTTCTTGGCTGTACACGGCATAATAGAAACACTAACCACATCTTTTGGATCGAGTTTCCTGACCTGGGCATAATAAGTTTTGGCCAGGGCACCGAACATCTGCTGGGGTGATTTGCAGGTAGAAACATTGGGAAGATACTCCGGGAAGGTATGTTCGATAAATTTGACCCAGCCCGGTGAACAGGAAGTGGTCATGGGAAGGGCCACCTCCGGATCCTTATCAACCAGGGCCTTCTTCAGCCTGGTCAACAGCTCAGTTCCCTCTTCCATGATGGTCAGGTCCGCGGTAAAATCGGTATCCAGCACCGAATCAAATCCAAGTCTTTTCAATGCTGAAACCATCTGACCTGTCACCCTGCTACCGGCTTCCAGTCCCAGCTCTTCACCCAGACCAACCCTGACAGCCGGCGCTGTCTGAACCACCACATGTTTGGTGGGATCCAGAATAACATCCCAGACTTCATCCAGATAGGTACGCTCCACCAGGGCACCGGTTGGACAACGGTTGATACACTGACCGCAATTGGTACAAATGACTTCTGCCATGGAGAGGTCCTCAAAGGTGGTGATCCGCTGATGATCCCCCTTAAAGGCCACAGTAAGTGCATTTACACCCTGCAGTTGTTCACAGGTGCGAACGCAACGCTGACAACGGATGCATTTGCTGTCGTCTTTTTGAATGGAAGGTGAGAAGCGGTCAATAGTATAATCTTTGATCGTATTAAGATCGATAAAGATGTGATCGCCCACGGCAAATTCATTCGAAAGATTCTGCAGCTCACACATTCCATTCTTATAGCATTTCGTACAATCGGCATTGTGTTCCGAAAGCAGCAACTCAATAATGTGTTTCCGGGCCGAGCGAACCTTCAGAGAATTCGTCAGGATCTGCATCCCTTCGGAAACCGGAGAGGCACATGCCGCCACCAGCGATTTTGCACCCAGCTGTTCCACCACACAAACCCGGCAATTTCCCGCAACACAGAGATCGTCGTGATGACAGAGAGTAGGTATCCTGAAATTCATTTTTTTGGCCGCATCAAGAATGGTGGTTCCTTCCGGAACTTTTACGAGCATGCCATTAATAGATAAATTAACCATGATATCTGTTTTATCTGTTTTCCTAATTAGTAAATAATCTCTTCCTTAAAATTCTCCACAATGGATCCAAAGGCATTTCCCACCGACTGACCCAATCCGCACTTGGAGGCACGTTTCATGGTTTTCGCCAGTTTAACCAGTTCGTCCAGATACTTGGAGTTCTTCTCACCCCGCTTCACCGCCTCGACTCCCTTCAGCAACTGCTGGCAACCCACACGACAGGGGGTACATTGACCGCAGGACTCTTCGGTGAAGAAATCCAGATAATTGTGAAGCACATTATACATGGAACGCGTAGAATTAAACAGCTTCATGGATCCCCCGGTGGGGACTCCTTCGAATCCAATAATGGTCTCTTCAAACTTCTTCCGGGGAACACAAAATCCGGAGGCCCCCCCCACCTGGACTGCCTTGGTGTCGCCATCACCGAAATCATTGACAAACTCGTCCACAGTCATTCCGAGCTCCAGTTCATAGATGCCCGCTTTGGGAGTATCGCCCGATATGGAGAACACTTTTGAACCCCTGGAATCTTTAGTTCCCAGCTCCTTGAAATGACTGGCCCCGTATTTCATGATCATCACACTGTGCACCAGCGTTTCCACATTGTTAATGACGGTGGGTTTTCCAAAAAGTCCGGATTTGGTCGGATAGGGAGGCTTGTTCCGGGGTTCTCCCCTTTTACCTTCGATGGATTCAAACAGGGCACTCTCCTCGCCACAAATATAGGCACCACTGCCCAGTCGTATCTGGATTCTGAAGTTTTGGTTAAATTCATCCATGGTCTGATGGAATTTTTTTAACTCCTCATTCAATTTGGGGATTAAAAATTTATACTCACCCCGCAGATAGACATATCCCATCTTGGCCCCTATGGCCTTCCCGGCGATGGCCATTCCGCAAAACACCTTTCCGGGTACCAGGTCAAGAATTTCACGATCCTTGAAAGTTCCGGGCTCACCTTCATCAGCATTACAGACTATGTATTTAACAGGATCCTTTTCACTGGCGGTAAAGCACCATTTTAACCCGGTGGGGAATCCTGCGCCGCCGCGGCCTTTCAGGTCAGATTCAAGTAACTCCTGGCAGATGGCATCGGGTTCCATATCCACGATTTTTTTCAGGACATCCCTGCATTCAATCTTTTCAAAAATAAGATCTACTCTTTTTACATGCTGTGAACTCATGTTAATAGTATTTTTCGTAATTATTTTTTAATATATTCCCTTAATATTTCCGTTACTTTTCTGGGTGTAAGTTCCGTATAGGGCGTATCATTGATCAGCATAGCAGGCGCTTTATGACACCAGCCAATGCAGTTGGCCTCCAGTAAACTGAACTTCCGGTCGGGAGTGGTTTCTCCCATCTTCACCTTAAGAATCTCCTCAATGGTGGAAAGGATGTCGTTTTTGCCTTTCATGGCACAGGAAATGGTTTTACAGATCCTGATCACATATTTGCCCCTGACCTCGGTATCCAGGAAGGAGTAAAAAGTGGCGGTTCCGAATACATCAGCAGCTGAAATATCAAGTTCTCTGGCCACATCCACCATGTCCTGCCTGGAGAGAAAGCGGTTATGAACCACCAGGTCCTGCAGAATGGGTATCAGGCTTTCACGGGTCCTGCCATGCTTATTGGCCAGCTCCCTAACTAATTCATTTTCAATAATCGTCTCCATGAGCTCACAAAATTTTTAGTGTATTACGCTGGTTTATTGAGTTTTAACTAGACTGTTATTTGTTTCACAAAATGAAAGGGTAAAATTAGAATTTCGATGTGAATCTTATAACAACAAAAGTCATAATTTATCACTGAGAGCCAATAAATACTCAATCTAAATAGGAAACTGTGCTTATCTGCTATCAGTAAACCGCTTAGATCCTTCCATTAAAAATAGCAACAGGGTAAAATACCTTCTATTTTTGAAATATTTGAAAATTAACTAAGGAATTAGTTGCATAACTAAGTATTTAGTTTTAATATTGTATGGAAATTAATAATCAGTGCCAATATGAACACACTCACCAAGGCAGAAGAACAGATTATGCAGATCCTCTGGGACGAAAAAGAGGGTTTTGTAAAGGACCTGCTGCAAAAATTCCCGGATCCCCGGCCAGCCTATAATACCGTGTCTACCATCATCAGAATCCTTGAAAAAAAGGGCTTCGTTGCTCATCGCAGCTTTGGTAAATCCCACCAGTACTATCCCCTTGTCAGCCGGGAAAAATACCGGAATGAACGCTTTTCCGGCCTGATGAAGGACTACTTCAACAACTCCATGAAACAGGTGCTCTCCCACTTTGGTTCCAACGGATCCCTGAGTATGAAGGAGGCCGATGAAATTATACATATGATGGAAGAGCTAAAACAAAAAAACGGGACCTATGAATAACTTGTTTGCCTACCTGGTGGAGCTTAATATCTCCCTGATGATCCTTTTTGTGGCCTACAAACTGTTCTTCGAGAAGGATAAAAACTTTACGGTCAGGCGGATTTATCTTCTTGGAGTGCTAACCCTGCCCGTGATTCTTCCATTTATACCCGACTCCATAAGAATGCCGGTGGCCCGGATGGCACCCATCTCCATTTCACTGGAAGAAGTTACCGTTCTTGGGTCAGCTTCAGCAACAGGGGGAGACAGCTCCATATCTTTCACCGGTCTGTTCCTGTTGATCTATCTCTTCATTCTGGCCCTGGGAATTCTTAAAGTATTCATTCAGCTTACGCGTATTGGCCATATTATACTACGTGCGAAAAGATTCACCCTGAACGGGACCCCCCTGCTTGCAAGCAAAGCCCTGCATGCAAGTTCTTTCTTTGGCTATATCTTTATCGATCCTGCCTGTGCAAGCGAGCATTCGATCTCTCACATCCTGGAGCACGAAAATATTCATAAACGGGAATGGCACTCTGTGGACCGTATTCTCCTGGAAATCTTTGTTATAGTCAACTGGTTTAATCCGGTAGCCTGGATGTTCCGGAGATCAGTCATTGAAAACCTGGAATACCTGGCCGACTCAGCAGTCCTGCGCAAAGGCACCGACCCAACTAAATACCAGTTATCCATATTAAACCAATATATAGGAAGCGCTTCTATTTCAAATCAATTTAGTAGTCAAATTAAAAACCGAATCAACATGCTAAACAAGAATTATAAACTGGGAAGCAGATGGAAACTTGTTCTGCTGCTCCCGCTAACCGTTATTGCCTTCCTTGTCGTATCCTGTACAGATAAAGATGCGCCCATCCAGGCCATCGAACCGGCGGAAGAAATATCCGCAGATATGCCAGAGGAAGAAGTCTTTTATGTGGTCGAGGAAATGCCAACATTCAACGGCGAGGAGGCCATCGAATTCCGAAGGTATATCGCCCAGAACCTCATCTATCCCCCTGAAGCTGCCGAACAGGGAGCAACAGGAAAAATCTTGATTAATTTCATTGTAACAAAAGAAGGAAAGGTGGAGGTTCCTGACCAGGAAACTATGGCCAAGATAGAAGGTAAAGAGCTTGGCGAAGTAGTCGTGACAGCTTATTCCAGCTATGAAGGTCAAGATGAGCCGGAAGAACAATATATACAGATGCTAAAGGACGAAGTAAAGCGGGTTGTACTCTCTTCCCCCGACTGGGTACCAGGTAAACAGAGAGGGAAAGCGGTAGATGTATTATTTACCTTTCCTGTTAATTTCGTTTTACAATAAACCCTTAAGAAAGACCGCGTGCAAGCTGCCTCGCGGTCTTTTTTTGATCCATGAAAAAGACCCGTTGTTTTTTTCCAGCCCTTACGCTTTTACTCTTTTCAGGGTGTTTAACAGAGGCTCAGGAAAATCTTCCCGAACTATATTATTCGGGCCATTATCAGCACGTAATCGATGGTTCGGCCGCTTTAATAGCCTCGGGCGACACTGCCTTGAACACTTATTATCTGAAGGCGCTCGCTGAGACCCAGCTGGGGCATCCCCTTGAAGCCATCGGAACCCTTCATCTTGCATTGTTGATCCATCCGGGCGAACAAAGAATCATCCGGATGCTGGCCAGACAATATTTTGAAGCCGGCAACTATGTTCAGGCTCGCAAAGGCTATAAGGACCTTGTCAGGGAGGACAGCACAGATGTCTCTTCCTGGTTAATGCTGGCAGAGATGGCTTCCTACGGACAAAAATTTGATGAAGCGACCGAGGCCCTGAACCGGGTGCTTGCCATAGATACCATGAACCTGAGCAGCCTGATGATGATGGGGGATATTCTTAACAGGCATAACAACAGTGGTGCGGTCATCTATTACGAACGGGCCTATCGCCTCTACCCCGATAATCAGAAAGCAGCCTATGCGCTGGGAAACTGGTACATTCAGGCAAAAGAAGCATGGAAAGCCATTCCCCTTTGTGAACATATGTTGCAGATCGACAGCATGAGCATCAGGTTCAGTAAGCTTTTAGGATACGCCCATTACAAAATTAACAATCCGGGGAAAGCCGTTCAATGGCTCTCGTATGCAGTATCCCTGGGCGATTCCACATCGTTCACCTTTAAATTCAAAGGGATTTCTCAATACCTGCTGGTCGATTTCGCAGGTGCTATCGAAACACTGGGCCAGGCTGTGGGAAAAGACAGCCTGGATGCAGAGGTCCACTTCTTCCTGGGAGCCTGTCTGGCTAACACTACCAGAAAAAAAGAAGCTATGGATCACCTGGAAAAATCGCTCCGTCTGATGCAACCCGATCCTTCGGTATTGTCACGCATCTATTCGGAACAGGGTAATATCAAACGACTCGAAATGGAGTATGAGGAAGCTTATTCCCTGTATGCAAAAGCCTGGGAAAGCGATACTACCAATGCCATGTCACTCTATTTCATGGCTTCTATCCTGGATAACAGTCTGCATCTTTCCAAAGAAGCCCTGGTGGATTATCAACGTTTTATCCAGGCCCTGGACCGGCTTCCTGAAAAGACTGAAACCAATCAGTCACTTTCTGTAAGAGTCATTGTGGAGGACCGGATCCTTTCCCTGAAAGAGGAGTTGTTTTTCAGGGACGAACAATTAACTGCATCCGGATCGAAGCTGTCTTGATAAATCCATATTAATTCATAACATTTGTATCTGGTAAATCCAAGTGGTATGGAAACATCCATTGTTCAATTAATCCAGGGAATGCTGGCCCCGGGACTGATGATTTCGGCTTGTGGCCTTCTTCTGCTAGGCATGAACAACAAGTACAGCCTGGTTGTAAACCGGATCAGGCTGCTCAATGAGGAGAAGCGGAAAATTTTTCATCAGGAGCTGATTGATGACAATGACAGCAACCGCTTAAATAATATTGAGCTCCAGATCAGCCATCTCATTGAACGTATCTGGCTGGTTCGAAACGCTGTTTTCAGCTATTCACTGGCAGTGGCCCTTTTTATTGTTAGCTCTGTATTGATTGGCCTTACCATTAAGAAAAACACCCCTTCGTTTGACTGGTTGATTATTGCCTTTTTTTACGCCGGTATGTTCGCTGTTTTTGTGGGAATCATTTTCGCTGCCATTGAGGTCTGGAAAGGATACCGTATCGTGAAAATTGAGATTTCCGAGGTCTATAAACCCATCAATTAAGGATTGCCGGACCACCCGCTTTGTGCACTTAACTGATGGTTCCGCATGGAGTTTATTCCATAAAAAGCCTTATTTTTGGTTAAGCATGCCTATCATGAAAGAACTTCGCAAATATTATCGTATCAAAGGAAGCCCCGAAGAGATTTATGCCGCCCTCACCAATCCTTTTGCCATCAGCCTGTGGACCGGAAGCAAGGCTGAAATGTCAGAAGAACCGGGTTCTGACTTTTCGCTCTTCGAAGGTGATATTGAAGGAGTCAATATCGCTTTTGAGAAGGACAGCAAGATCGTACAGGAATGGTTTTTCGGCGATCAGGAGGAGAAATCCATCGTGACCATTACCCTTCGTCCAGACCGGCATTATACCAGAATCGAACTGCACCATATCCATATCCCCGATGAAGCATATGAAGATATGGTCCTTGGCTGGGACATATACTATTTTGGCGGACTGAAGGATTTTTTTGAAAAGTAATCAGCATGTTTCTGAAAAGATATTTTCTGGTTCTTCTCATTTTCCTGCTTCCAATCGCACTTACAGGCAGGAGTCTGGATGAGATCAAAAGAAGTGGAAAAATCTTTGTGGCTTTTACCGAAACAGATCTGAAGAACATCAATTACGACCTTGCCCGGGAGCTTGCCCGTTATCTCAATGTGGAGCTGATCGAGGTCCCCATAGAATGGGATCAGGTCTTCATGCGTAACGGCACCATTCCCCCCGGCCTGGAAACCGATCCCGAACTCCGGTACACTCCGGATGCTCTTAAAAAAGCCGATATCATCTGCTCTACTTTTACGATCATGGAGTGGCGAAAAAAACTGTTCGGTTTTGCCGAAACCATGCTTTCGGCCGAACTCCTGATGATCCACAAGAATGAGGAAACTCCCGGGAGTTTTGAAGATCTTTCCAATAAACGGATTGCTTACACGGGAAGTACCACCTTTGAACAGCACCTTAAAGAGATTAATGCAACACTGGGGGAGCAGATGCAACTGGTCAGGACGCGATCCAGTGAGGAAACGAAGCGTTTGCTGGAAGAGGGCCGTGTTTATGGAATTGTATTGGACGCCGATGAGGCCCTGAATTTTAATGCAAATAGTGAGCAGAGATATAAAATAGCATATCCCATCAGTGATATTACCCGGACTGCATGGGCCGTGGAAAAAAACAATCCGCTTATCCAGGAGGTGGAGAATTTCTTTGAGACCATTGCCAGCAATGGGGTCCTGGATGAACTCTTCTACAAGCGTTTTGGAATCACCTATAATTCCTATGTGGACCGGCTCAGCAAGAACCTGAAGACAGAGCGGTATCACCGGAGCCTGGACGAAATCCTTGCCTCCCGGAAACTGGTTGTGGCCCTCCGGGACCGGGACTTTGTCTACCATGAAAACGGACAGAAGCAATTTATGCATGCCCTGGCGGAGGAATTTGCCGACTACCTGGGAGTTTCGCTCGAATTTGTGGTGACTCCCAACTTCGAAAAGTACTGGGAAAATGAAGAAGGGGAAGTAATACGGGACTCCGCCTACACCCCGGAGTGGTTTTATTATTTTGATCTCGCCTGTGAGACCATTGCACCACTCGCCTGGAGGGCCAACAAGGTGAATATGATCCCCGTCTATCGGAGTGCATACACGGTGGTGGCCAGAAAAGAAGCGGAGATTGAGACCCTGGACGATCTGAATAATTTCCGTGGGGTAACGGGTAGCGAAACGGTTTATGAAGATATCCTGAAAAAAAACGGAATCACCAACTACTATTGTGAGAATATCAACAACTTCATTCCAGATGTGCTTTCGGGAAAAGCCGACTATACCATTATCTATAATGCATTCAGCGAATTGTCGGCATACCCCGGCCTGGAAGCAAAACTGGAACTGGGTAGTGTGGATATCTGCTGGGCACTGCGGAAGGACCAGCCGGAACTCCAGAAAGAGCTCGAAAAATTCATCCACAGATCACAGCAACAGGGTTTGATAGGAATACTGGTCAAGGCACTCCGGGGAAATACATTGCAGGCGCCTGAGGCTTTTATTAACAGCTATTATGAGAGTTTCCAGACCGGACAGTTACCCTATGTGAATTACGGCGCCGACGACGGGCTCCCACAGGAAGATATCTTCTCCATCTTTCAGGATCAAAAAGGTTATATGTGGTTTGGTACAAATTCAGGGGCCGTCAGGTATAATGGCAGGGAGATGATGGTATTTAACCATGAACATGGACTGCCCGGAAATTCGGTCCGGGATATTGAGCAGGACAGCAGCGGGACCATGTATTTTGCAACCACCAATGGAATTGCAAAATTTTACGGCGACTCAACTACTCATATCCTGTGGGAAGGTATCTCATTTCACCACATTTTTATAGATTCCAGAGATCAACGATGGTTTCTGGGAGATGATGGAATCTACCTGGAAGATCCTGAAGGAAATACCAGATATTTAAATGCCGAACACCCGGTATTGCCGGGGATTATTTACAGCATCACCGAAGACCCGGATACGAAAAATCTGCTTTTCGCCACCATCAAAGGGATTTTTATGTTTGATCCTTCCATGGAGCAGGTTTCACAACTGAGTGATACAGATTGTTTTTCGATTTATGTGGATATCAACGACAGTATCTGGATATCGACCAAAAACGGACTTACCGTGACTCATCTTCCCGGCCTGATAGAGGACCGGCGCAATACGACCTTTTATAACCTGAATGACAGGCTGCAATTCCCTGTTCACATCATCTCAGATATTAGCAGCAATAAATTTGGCTCCATCTGGCTGGTTAGCGACTCCAGGATCATGCAGGTCATTTCCACCGATCAGAAACCAATTATATACGAGCAGGAATTCGGAATAAAGAACAATAAGATTCTTTCTTTCCTGAGCGATCAGGAAGATAATCTCTGGATCGGCTTTTCGGGAGGGTTACAGCGTCTCACAAACCGAAAGGGTTTACGCAATTTTTTCCCGGGATCGATCAATAGTTATATCTATTCCGTTTTCCAGGATAAGGAACAGAGAATCTGGATCACCTCAGACAATGGCGCCTTTTACTTCCAGGATTCAAAACTGGTAAATTTTACCCCCAGGATTGGAACTGAGTATACCAAATTTACGGGAACCCTCCTGCCCAATCAAAACATTCTGCTTGCCAATACGAAGGGCTTATATGAGGTAAGCAGCACCAACCTGGAGGTCATCAGGCACAAACCCTTCACTCAAATTACACATAGTGTGGAGAACATTTTTGTAAGCTCCAGGGGTGAAATATTCCTGCTCACGGGCATTAATGGTATTATCTACTATTTCACGGACTTCTATGCCCGGCCAAAGGAGTTAAAGAATAAGTATACGGCAAATATTTTTCAACTTATTGAGATGAACGGCCAGGTGGTGGGCGGCAATAATTCGGGCTTTGTTGCCTTCAGGGAAGAGGGGTTTGAATTTTTGCAGGAGACCGACTGTGGTATCTGGTCTCTTTACCAGGAGGGAGAAAACCTTTGGGTGGGTACAGATTGTGGAATCGGCCTGGTAAAAAACAGCCGATTCGAACAAATGGAACTGAGCACCTTTGATAGGGAAATGATGATCAAATCCATTCTGCCCGCCAAAAACAGGTCCTATCTCTGGCTGGGCACCAACAAAGGATTCAGTTACTTTAATACTGAGAAACTGGAGTTTGAATTTACGATCAATACCAAAGATGGGTTGAGCGGAGACGAAATTACACCCGGTGGCCTTTTTATGGACAGCAATGATCTGCTTTGGGTGGGCACTTACCACGGCATCTCTAATTTTAATATCAAGGCGAAATCTACCAAAAACTATACCCCGGTCTGCTATATCGAAAAAATCTATTTAAACGGGGACCGGATTGAGGCAGAATCGGGAAGGGCCTTTTCGCATAATGAAAACAATTTCATATTTGAAATAAGCGCGCTCTCATTCACAGATGAAGCCTCTGTGGAATATGAATACTACCTGAGGGGAACCGGTAATGAATACTCGTCTTACCACAGGGGCAATGAATACAAAGCCGTTTATAACAACCTTCCTCCCGGCAAGTACGAATTCATTTATAAAGCAAAAGGGAAAAACAATATCTGGGGGTACACCGAAAAATTTGATTTTACTATCCGTAAAGCCTGGTATAATACCTGGGTATTCCGCATCCTGACTATTCTATTATTTATTTCAGGTACTTACTTGTTCTGTTTTCTAAGGATCAGAGCTATAAAATCCCAAAAAGACCGCCTGGAACAACAGGTCAGGGAGCGAACCCATGAGTTGGAGCTGGCCAATACGGAGATCGAGGCCCAGCGCGACTTTGCAAGATACCAGCGGGATCAGATTGCCCAGCAGCAGAAAGCAATTATGAGCAGCATTCAGTATGCGCAACGTATTCAGAATTCTTTGCTCCCCTCCGCGCATCTGCTTAAAACAAAACTTCCCGGGCACTTTATCCTGTTTAAACCCCGTGATATTGTCAGTGGGGATTTTTACTGGTTCAGCGAACACAAGAACCACTACTATATTTCTGCAGCCGACTGCACGGGCCACGGGATTCCCGGAGCTTTTATGAGTATGTTAGGTATGGCTCTGATGAACGAGATCGTCCATAAGTACCCGGATATTGATCCCGACAGCCTGCTCAATGAGCTGAGAAACCAGATTATTGAAACAATGCACCAGAAAGGAGATCCCAGTGCTGCCAAGGATGGAATGGATATGGTGATCTGCAAGATTGACAAACATAAAAGCAGAATGCTTTTTGCCGGAGCCAACAACTCCCTCTATCATGTAAGAAATGGCCAGCTTACCGAGTACAAGACCGACAAAATGCCTGTTAGCTATCATTTAAGCATGCAGCCCTTTACCAGACATGAAATCAATCTGGAACCAGGCGATCTGGTGTATCTTTTTTCGGATGGTTACGCAGACCAGTTCGGCGGACACAACGGGAAGAAATTCAAATACCTGCAGCTCAGAAATTTACTGGCCTCTGTCTCCCAAAAAGAGATGCCTGAGCAGGGACTACAGCTTGACCGGGAATTTGAACAGTGGAAAGGTGATTTGGATCAGATTGACGATGTGGTACTCATTGGCCTGAAATTCTGAAACTAAGCCTGTAACTTTCCTGCAGATCATTCCGTCTTACCACCAAAACTATAAATCCAGAAAAAATGAAGCAGATAATTATATCAGGAATTGCATGGATGATCATGTTCCCCCTGCTAGGCCAGGAGATCGATACTGTTCCGGACCTTTCAAAAGATCCTTTGGCAGCTGAAGCTCCTGCCGTAGAGGAAGAACCAGCCCTGGAGGAAAACGCCGAGGCTCCTCAGGAAGAAAATACGGTCCGTGTAACGGGCAAAGTTAAAGTGATTGAAACCCCCGATAAATCCAGGGCTACTCTGGGAGAAAATGAAGTGTTTATCGTTGAAGAGAACGGGGATACCATGAAGGTGATCCTGGGTTCGCGTGGTATCAGCATTGTAGAAGGAGAGGAGGGAACAGAGATCAAAGTCATCGAGATGGATGATCCTCCCCAGAAATCAAATCAAAAGAAGAAAAAAAGATTCAGACCTCACTTTTCCGGACTGGAAGTGGGACTTAACAATTTTGTTACTCCAGATTACTCCCTGACGCTGCCCCCGGAGGAAAGATATATGGATGTGAACACCGGGAAATCGTGGAACTGGAATGTAAATATTATCGATTATGGATTTGGTCTGGGCACGGATAAAGTGGGTGTTGTATCGGGACTTGGATTCGAATTCATCAATTACAGTTTTGATGGTCAGAACAGCATCCGAAAGGACCCCGTTACCAGTGAAATCATGGCATATGTGCCGGATTATGCGGGAAACATCAGTAAATCGAAAATGAATATTACTTATCTGACAGCCCCTCTTTTGCTGGAATTTCAAATACCAGCCCCCCGGAAGAGGATTTATTTTTCAGCCGGTCTTATTGGAGGATTAAAGCTTTGGTCAAATACAAAAATGAAATATACAATCAGCGGAGAAAAATCTAAAGAAAAGGTCAAAGGGGATTATAACCTGTCGCCTCTCCGCTGGGGTGTCACGGCGAGAGCCGGTTACAAAGCCCTGGGCTTCTATGCTACCTATTATATGACACCCCTCTTTGAAGCCGATCTCGGTCCGGAACTCTATCCCTTCAATATCGGACTTGCTTTTTCGTTTTAAGGAAAACATACCCCCTGCCGTGAAGCCGGCCGCTACGGGATAGACCCGAATGCGGCCGGCTTTTTTTGAATGGTGGCCTTTCCGAAAATATTAACTTTGCTTCATAACTTAAAATTCCAACCTATGAGACTGCTACTGATCAGCAATTCAACCAATGCCGGAGAAGCATACCTGGATTACCCGAAATTTCATATCCGTGATTTCCTCGGAAGCTCGCGTCTTAATTGCCTATTCCTTCCCTATGCCGGAGTCACCATCAGTTTTGATGATTATGAAGCCCGGGTAAAGGAGCGCTTTGCAGAAATCGGACATGAGCTTAGCTCCATTCACCATGAGACCGATCCTGTGGCTGCCATTAAGCAGGCCGAGGCGATTGTGGTAGGAGGTGGAAACACTTTCCAGTTGATCAAGATGATACAGGAAAATGGATTGATCGGGCCGGTTAAAGAGAAAGTGCAGGCCGGAATCCCCTATGTGGGCTGGAGTGCCGGAAGCAACGTAAGCTGTCCAAGTATTAAGACGACCAATGATATGCCCATTCTCGAACCAGATAGCTTTCAGGCATTTAACCTGGTACCGTTCCAGATCAATCCGCACTATACCGATCTGAATCCCCCCGGACATGCAGGGGAAACCAGAGAGGACCGCATCATGGAATACCTGGCCGCCAATACCGGGGACACAGTCCTTGGCCTGAGAGAGGGATGCATGCTTCGGGTGGAAGATAATCAGATGAGCCTGACCGGAAATCGGTCTGTCCGAATATTCAGGTTTAACCAGACACCGGTTGAGCTGGACCATACTTATGATTTCAGTGAATTTCTGAACTAAAAAATGAAAAAGCGCTTAAAGATTTTTCTGGAGTACCTGTCGGCCTTTCTCCTGATTATACTCTTGCTGCTGACCATTGCCGGTGTGGTAGTGGTTAAGTTTTACGGGGAAGATCTCAAAGCCTTTGTCATGGAACAAATAAACCAGGGCCTCGACAGCAAAGTGGATGTAGAAGAGATCCGGGTTAAAATTTTTCGGAAATTTCCCAATACCTCCATCCATCTGGAGGATGTTACCGTATGGTCCAGCCACAGATTCAATTCCCTGAATTTCAACGGACCAGGTGCGGATACCCTGCTTAGCGCCAATGAAATCAATGTTACTTTTAATTTGATCGGACTGATCCGTAAAAAATACAATATCAGGCAGCTGGAAATTACGGAAGGGGTTCTGCACCTTTACACAGACCAGGAGGGAGAAGTAAATTACAAGATAGTCTCAGGATCATCCGGAAAACAAAAAGATGCCGCCCCGGTGAACCTGACAAACCTCAGAGTCAATGATTTTTCCATCATCCTGAACAACCAGGCAAAACAACTGGTCTCGACCGGAATCCTGAAGCGGATCGACCTCAACGGAAAGTTTTCCAAACGTAATACACAACTCAGGGGTTCTCTGACGGGATGGCTGGGAGAAATATCCAACAAAGGGGTTCTCTATGCCTCAAACAGAGAGCTTCAGGCTGAGCTTAACCTGGATGTCCGGGACTCTGTCTATACCATCAAATCGGGACATCTTCAGCTGGATCGCATTGTAGCCGACATGGATGGTCTTTTCACTGTTCATCGGGGTGAGGGAATTGAAATGAACCTGTTTGCTGCTGCAAGGGATCTTGAAATACATGAGGTTCTCGATCTCCTGCCCAGTGAAATCAGCAATCCCCTCCTGGGAATCAAAGGCAATGGGGTCCTTCAGCTTTACTCCAGGATTACAGGCATGGTCAGTTCCACCCTGACCCCTCAGATTGAAGCAGATTTTCAGACCACAAAAGCCAATTTATCCTGGGATAAACTGCCCTTCTCCCTGAAGAACCTGAATCTGAATGGCACCTATTCGAACGGAGGTGAATTTAATCCTGTTACCACTTCTTTAAATATTGAATCATTTTCTGCAGTTATCGGAAAAGACCACCTCTCTCTTAGCGGACGGATACATAACTTTTACGATCCCGATTTCTCCTTCAAACTTCAGGGAGATATCCATCCCGAACAGTGGCTTCAGTGGTACAGGCAAATTCCCCTGGATAAAGTGGAAGGAACCATTATCAGCGACGTAAGGGTGTCCGGCACCTATGACCGGCTTAAGCCAAAGGGTCAGAAATTTCTGGCTTTTGATTTTGCGGGGGGGCTATCCTTAAAAGATGCCATGTTCCGGATTCATAAAGACGATATTCCTTTTAGCAATCTGAATGGCACCATTCACATAGAGAATGATTTCTGGGAACCCTCCATTTCCGGTTTAGTTGGGAAAAGTGATTTTAATATTTCCGGTTCAGGCCTGAACCTGCTTTCCTTTCTGCTGAAGAAAGAGGAGTCCCTGGTGGCCTCTGCAAGCCTTCGTACCAATTACTTTGACCTGAAAGAAATCATCGATAATTTTTCCCGAACCGACAAGGAGGAAAACAGGTCCGTACGCTTTCCTCAAAAGCTCAACCTGAAACTTGATTTTGTGATTAACAATCTTTTAATGAAGCGTTTCGAGGCCAGCAAGGTCAGAGGAGTCGCCACCTATGATTCTCCCGTATTAATGGTGGACTCCCTGTCCATGCAAACCACAGATGGAACCCTTAAAGGAGACTATCTAATCGCCCAGGGACAGGAAGGCGATATCTATGTCAATGTCAATTCAACACTATATAACCTGGACATTCAGAAACTCTTTTATTCCTTTAATAACTTTGGACAGAACCAGCTTACACAGGATCATCTGAAGGGAAGCATTTCCGGAAACTGTAAGTTCTCGTCCACTTTCGATTCCACTTTCGCCATCCGAAAAGAAACCATTCTTAGTGAAAACAGTGTTACCATAAGAGATGGGGAACTGAAGAGTTTTTCTCCCATTATGGCTCTCTCCCGCTTTATTGAGGTGGAGGAGCTTCAGAATATCCAATTTGAGACTTTGGAGAACAATATCCTTATCCGGAATGAGCGGGTCATTATTCCCTCCATGGATATCCACACCAATGCACTGAACATGTCCGCCTCAGGAACGCATCACTTCAATAACCATTATGATTATCGTCTACGGCTCAGACTATCTGAATTACTTTATAACAAAGCACGACGCGCCAGAAACAGTGAATTTCAAATGGCCGAAGATGATTCCGATACCCGCGTTCTTTTTCTGAAAATAAGTAACGATGGTTCCGGAGCTCAGGTGGAAATGGACAGAGAGAAGACTGCCGAAAAGATTCGTGAGGATCTCGACCAGGAAAAAAAGGAACTGAAATTAATCCTGAAAGAAGAACTGGGGCTATTTAAGAATGATGAAACATTGATTGACAGAAATGATTCGCTGATAGTCCGGGATGAATCCTTTACATTTGAGTTTTCAGAAAAACCTGATAGTTCAGGCGCTGAAAGTAAACTGGAGGATCGACGCAGACGCAATAAAAGAGTGGAGGTGGATACCATTCAGAAAAAACCCGCTGTGAAATTCGTAATTGATGAATAAGCGTGAAAAATTACAATAGGCCTAACATATACACCAAAAAACAGCGCTGGAAGCAGATTCTTTTTCTGTCCGCCATTTTAATTGGTTTGAGCTCCCTTTTGTACACCAGTAAACTGGTAAACGACATTGAAATAACCGAAAGGAAAAAAATGGAGTTATGGGCCGAAGCGGTTGGTATTGTGAACAGTGCAGACCTGGAAACTGAACTGGCCTTCCCCTTCTCGGTCATAGAAAATAATACGCATATCCCTGTCATACTGACCAGTGCAGAAGGCGAAATTCTGAGTCATAAAAACCTGGATTCCATAAAAGCAGAGAATCCGAAGTACCTCTATAAGCAACTTGAACATGCGCGCGAAGAGAACGATTCCCTGCTGATCAACCTGGGTACAGCAGAATATCAGCTTCTGTTTTACCGCGACTCCTTCCTGCTCCGGCAGTTAATTTTCTTCCCCTATGTGCAACTGGGAGTGATTGTTTTGTTCATTCTGGTATCCTACATGGCATTCAGTATTTCAAGGAAGGCTGAACAAAACGAAGTCTGGAACGGACTCTCCAAGGAGACGGCCCATCAACTGGGAACACCTCTCACTTCCATAATAGGCTGGATGGAGCTGCTTAAGGAAGCGGATCTGGATCCCTCCATGATCAGTGACATGCAAAAAGACACCTCCAGGCTGGAAAAGATCACCAGCCGGTTTTCAAAGATCGGTTCCAGACCCGCACTTCAGGATTCCGACCTGAGTGCCGTTCTGAAGGAGAGTCTGGATTATATGAAAAACAGGGGACCAAAAAGCATTGACTATCTCCTGGACCTGCCCGCTAAACCGATCAACATTAAGCTCAGTGAAACCCTTTTTGAATGGGTAATTGAAAACCTGCTAAAAAATGCCATGGATGCCATCGAGGGAAAAGGCCGGATCATACTGCATGCCGTGGAGATCGAGAACAGTGTGATAGTCGATGTGGAAGATACCGGCAAGGGAATTGCAAAATCCAGGTTCCGGACCATATTTAAACCGGGTTTTACCACCAAAAAGCGGGGATGGGGCCTGGGTCTATCCCTTTCAAAGCGTATTATAGAATCTTATCACGATGGGAAAATTTTTGTGCTGTCATCTGACCCCCAGGATTCTACCATTATCCGGATCATTCTGAAAAAGAACCTGGCTTAAGACCGGGACACCAGTTTATAGACTTTATCCGAGCGCCTCACTAGCTGTTCGACGGGAAAAGAACATTTCTCCCCCTTGCCGGCCGTCTGGCAGCTTATATCGCCGACCCTTAATTCCTTCACCGTAGTTTCGATGGCTCCCGTGCTGGGGCCTGTAATTACGATGTTATCTCCCACATTCAGGCTGCCGGTCTCTATCAGTATTTCAGCCACTCCGATCCTGTCAAAATAGTTGGTCCCTTTACCAATGTAAACCTTCTTTAAGGTCGCCTGTGAACCGTAAGTCTCACTCCATTCACCCAATCTCTGCCCCAGATAATAACCGTCCCAGAAACCTCTGTTAAAGACGGTGGCCAGGCGCTGATCCCAGGCCTCGATTTTCTGTCGGGTGCAGGTATTATTTACATAAGCATGAATCGCCTCATCGTAACACGAGGCCACGGTTTTGACATATTCAGGGGACCGGGCCCTTCCCTCGATCTTCAGAACCGAAACTCCAGCATCCAGAATCTTATTTAAAAAATGTATGGTCTTCAGATCCTTGGGCGACATGATATATTCATTGTCAATATCCAGTTCTACCTCCCGGTCCTTATCGGTCACTCTGTAGCCCCGCCGGCATACCTGGAAACAGTTTCCCCGGTTGGCCGACTGCTTGTGCTCATGCAGGCTCAGGTAACATTTTCCTGAAATGGCCATACACAGTGCGCCATGAATAAACATCTCCAGGCGGACGGGCTTCCCGGATGGCCCTAAAATTGCTTCCCGTTCAATGGCTTCAGATATCTCATTGACCTGCTCCAGGTTCAACTCCCTGGCCAGTACGGCCACCTCCCCGAAATGCGAATAAAACTTCAGGGTTTCAATGTTGCTGATATTCAACTGGGTTGAAAGATGAACCCTGGCACCTGCACTTTTGCAATATTGCAACACCGACTGATCTGAAGCGATGATGGCATCTACTTCATGCTTTAATGCAAGGTCGATGATTTTACGCATCAGGATCAATTCATCGTTATAGACCACGGTGTTGACAGTGAGATATGCTTTCAGTTGCAGGTCCCTGGCCCGGGCAACAATTTGAGGAAGATCTTCAGCCTTAAAGTTGGCAGAAGAGCGGGCACGCATATTCAGCTGCTCAATCCCAAAATAGATGGCATCTGCATTTCCCTGCCCCGCAGCGGTCAGCGAATCATAACTCCCGGCAGGAGCCAGCAACTCAATATCCTCTCTCTTTTTCATATTGCATCAATCGTTCTGCATTCTTTAGCGGATCTAAATCCCCGGACGAAAGAATCTGATACTTTTCATGGTTTTTCTCCAGGGAGTGCATATAGGCTTTATCATAGTAAGAAAGTGTAATCATAGCCGTCTGAAAGTAATCTTCCCGGTCGACAGATTCCAGGGCTTCCTTTGTCTGTTTCCCTCCCAGTCTTTTTTCAATCTTCAATATACATGATTTTAAGGCTTCCTGTTCATATTTTGCATAGTCGCTTACCAGATGTAAGGCCCTCTGTTCACGTGGGATATCCAGAAAGATCATCCTGGATTCCTTCATTCTTGAATACAGCTCCACGGGAATCACACACCTGCCTACGTTTCGGCTCTCATCTTCAATCCAGGTTACTTTTCCCGGGTCGAGTAACAACATTTCCAGGCATAACTCATTCTCAAACTGCTCGGTTGTGGGCTGTTCAATTTCACCCAGAGCGCCAAAGGCTGAACCTTTATGATGCGCCAGGCCCTCCAGGTCGATCACCTGCTCCCCGCTCTGACCCAGATGATGCAGAATGGCCGTTTTCCCACTACCGGTCCGCCCGCCCAGGACCAGCAGGTTCAGGGGACGTTCCAGCACTTCTCTGACATAGGCCCGGTAGGTTTTATAACCTCCTTCAAGCAGATAACAGGTCAAACCCAGGGTTTCAAAAAGCCAGACCATACTTTTGCTTCGCATCCCTCCCCGCCAGCAGTGTACCAGCAAGGTCCTTTTCTTACCGGCAATCCGCTCCCCCTCCTTGGCCAGTTTAACCAGCTTTTTTCCCGCAAAGTCAAGCCCTGCATACATGGCTGCCTCTTTGTTCACCTGTTTATAAGCAGTTCCTACGACTTTTCTTTCGTGATCGTCAAACAGTGGAATATTAACAGCTCCAGGTATATGTCCCTGTTGAAACTCCAAAGGGGCACGGACATCAATGACCGGGAACCTGGCTGAAAGGGAGATAAAGGACTCAATGTTTAACAGTTCAGCCATGTCCGGAAAATGAAAATGCTTTACCGTTCAAGAAAATTGTTCAACAGGGAGCTACCCTCCTTTCTCACATTTTTTCCATAGGGTGAAATAGCCTGGATCAGCTTCCTGATGGGCATGGACTGAAGCCATACCGTTCCGGTTCCACTCAGTGTGGCCAGGAAAATACCCTCCCCGCCAAAAATCATGGAACGCAGATTTCCGGAGGTTTCGATATTAAAATCGATGCCCGGAGTATATCCCACGACACAGCCTGTATCAATCTTCAGACTTTCATTGGTCAGATGTCTTTCAATAACGGTACCTCCGGCATGCATAAATGCCTTTCCGTCCCCTTCCAGCTTTTGCAGAATAAAACCTTCTCCGCCAACCAGCCCGGTACCAATCCTCCGGTTCAGGGTAATGGAGACTTTTGTTCCTTTGGCGGCACATAAAAATCCATCCTTCTGCACGATCAGGGAACCTCCCAGTGATGACAATTCCAGGGGAATAATCTTTCCAGGGTAGGGGGCTGCAAATGCTACCTTCTGTTTAGTGCTGCCCTGATTGGTAAAATGAGTAATAAGCAGGGATTCACCGGTAAGAACACGGGAGCCTGCCGAGAGGAGTTTTCCCATAAGTCCCTGGTTGGGATCTGATCCGTCGCCCATTTTTGTATCAAACACAATCTGGCTGTCCATATACATCATGGTGCCGGCTTCCGCAATAACGGTTTCACGGGGATCCAATTCAATTTCAACCAGCTGGATATCATCTCCGATAATCCTGTAATCTAAATCATGTGAACGCATGAAGCTAAATGGTTTTTGAAAATAATTTGATTAATAGCTGCTTAACACCTTCTACGCGGGCCGGCTTCATCACATAATCGTTCATTCCGGCCTCAAATGCAGCTCTTCTCGTATCATTGGTCTCATCTGCCGACATGGCAATAATAGGAAGAGTATAACCTGCTTCTCTGATTTTTTCGGTAGCCTGATATCCATCCATTTCAGGCATGAGCAGGTCCATGAATATGATATCGAATTTCTGCTTTTCCACCATTTCAACTGCCTCTGTCCCGTTTTTTGCAATCTCGATCTCGTAACCAATATTCTTAAAAATGGATTGGGCCACCTTTTGATTAATGAGATTGTCCTCGGCCAGAAGAATGGATAGCTCTTCCGGCAGAGCATTGATCATAGGCTCCAGAACCTTCCGGTCTTCGATACCAGGATAAATTTCGTCCAGAATATCAATGACCTCCTTGGTTTCAAAAGGTTCTATCAGATAGTAGTCGATTCCAAGCTTTCGACAGGTTTTATAGTTGCCTGTCTTATCATTTGAACTTACCAGGACAACGGGATAGTGGTCGATAAGCTTACTGGTCTTCATCCCCTGGGCCAGGGCAAAACCATCCAGCTGATTCTTATCCACAAGTACAATCATCTGATAATCGGCCGATTTGACCTGCAGATGATGAATCACACTATCGACCGTGCTGTCCTGATAAATTTTTGTGATTACATTCAGTCCGAATTTCTGCAGCATCCGGGCCATGGAGTTCCTTTCCGGGTCAGACTCCTTTGTCAGAATTAATACATTGATTTCACTAAGCCTGGCGATATTGTTGTAATCAAACAGCTTGGGGATCCTTTCGTTGGAATAGGCCTCGATGGTAAAGCTGAACTTTGATCCGGGATATTCCTCATCAGTTTTAATGGTGGAGGGACTCTCCACCCAGATTTCTCCATGCATAAGCTCCACCAACTGTTTGGCAATGGCTGTTCCCAGGCCGGTTCCACCAAATTTACGCTGCACCGATCCTCTGGCCTGAGTATAACTGCCAAAGATTTCCTTGATTCGGTCTTTTGGAATTCCAATCCCGGTATCTTCCACGGTAAAGAGAATATTCACATGATTCTTAAAAGATTCCATGAGGGTGACCCCGATAACAATCTTTCCCTTTTCAGTAAATTTCACGGAATTACTAATCAAATTGGAGATAACCTGGCGCAACCTGAACGGATCCCCGATCAGTTTATTGGGTACGTCGGGGCGGATATCGATATATAGTTTCAAACCCTTCTCCTCTGCCAGTGGCTTAAACAGTTCCACCACAAGGCCCATCTCTTCATTCAGGTTGAAGGGAATCTCCTCCAGCATCATGCGGCCGGCCTCGATTTTCGAAAAATCCAGAATATCATTTATGATGGTCATCAAAAGCTCCGCAGACCTTTTAATGACCTGTATTTTACCTTGCAGCTCCTTATTCTCCTTCTGCTCAAGCAGGCTGTTGACCATTCCGAGGATTCCGTTCATGGGTGTCCGAATCTCATGACTCATCGCAGCAAGGAAATCTGATTTTGCCTTGTTTGCAGCGACCTCTCCTTTCCTGGATCTTTCCAGTGGAGAGACATCAATAAGCGCAATGAGCCTCAGCTCTTCACCCCCGATATTAGCGGTCTTTTCCGACCTGTAGATGACCGTTTCCATCCCATCCTTCTCATAATAGAGGTAATGGGAATCATCCATAAACGGACTGGGTCCATCACTCAGAAGATATTTGTTTGAAACCAGAAATTGTTTCGAAAAATCTTTCCCCACCAGGTCGCTTGCCTTTCCAAGGAACAACATTCTCTGGCCTGCGCTATTCATATTGCGGATAATGTTCTGTTTATCGATAATCAGGATCCCCATGGGAAAATGCTCAATAATCTGCCTTAAAACTGTCTCGGACAGCATCAGTTTCTTCTCGCTTCTTTTTTGCCTTCCCAGCAACAAAAGCAGATAGACCACCAGACCGGTGATCAGTAATTGTGTTAAGATGCCAATAATCAAATTATTACGGACAAATAGCCTGTATATCTCCCCCTTCCCGAGGGAAAGCATAACCCCCATCTTTCTGGAGTAGATACTAATTGGATAATAGGCCGTTTGAACCTTCTCCCTGCCTCCGTTTACCCCGATAATCAAGTGCTCAATGATTCCGCTGGCTTCCGCATTAATACTATCACTCAGCAATTGCAGATCTTCGACCAGAATGGTATCGGCCCTGAAATTATCTATAATAATCTGACCGTCTGAATCAAGAACCCATTGCCAGCTCCTATCCGAAACCTGTGGATAGAGTTTGAAAGCCCTTTCGGTGAAGCGCTGCAGATCCACCTGCACAACCACGTTACCCTCCACAATATCCGGTCCGAAATATGGATAATGATACTCCAGTTTGGAACCATTCTGTTCCACCCTTTCCAGAACTGAGAGGTCCATTTGCCTTCTTGTTGTAAAGCTGTCCACGACAAATACGTCCTCCTTCCCAAAATTATTATTTACCTCCAGATAGAGAGCAAAGAAATTCTTTCGGTTATCATATACCGATATCCTGGTGACCAGGTCCCTGTATTTGGTAAAGAACAGCCGAATCCCCCGCTTGGCATCCTGGAACTTCTCCGGATCCTTAAATATCTCTGAATAGTCGTATTTGTTAAGCTCCTGATTAATATCGCTGGAGAACTGCAGGAGGGTCGTCTCCATATGCTCGCCATAGAGACGGGATTGTGAAAACAGCGTTCGATTCAAGTAATCATTATATCGCTGGTTTACATGAAGAATGGCCGTTCCATTCAGGGCAAGCACCAGGAAAAGGGTGAAAGCTGTTATTATATTACTTCTGATCATCAAGCGGTTAGATTGTAATCCATAAACTTATAAACTATTTTCTATCGCGGTTAAAAAACCCATTGATAGTTACCAACAACATGGAGCTGAATTTACCGGTACTTTCCATCCTCCTCCATCATCATCAGGTAGTTGATATACCTGAATTCACTGATGGTTCCCTGCTCTACCCCGGCTTTTACAGCACAATCGGGTTCTTGCATATGAATACAGTTGTGAAATTTACATTTCTTACTGGCCCTGAATATTTCGGGAAAGAAATGGAACAGTTCCTCGCGCTCAATATCGATAGTCCCGAAACCCCTGATGCCCGGGGTATCAATGATCCTGATCCCTCCTGGAAGTTCGAACATTTCGGAAAAGGAGGTGGTATGCTTTCCTGTTCTGTGGTAATCAGAAAGCTCCCCGGTTTTCAGACGAATCGACGGGTCCAGCACATTGATCAGAGTGGATTTTCCCACCCCTGAATTCCCGGAGATCACATTCACTTTACCGGTCATTTCCCGCCGGACTTCCCCCACTCCTTCCCGGGTCTGAAGTGACATTTGCATACAGGTGTAGCCGATCTCTGAGTATATCCCTTTCAAATGATCCATCTCTTCTTTTTCAGAGGATCCATACAGATCCGTTTTGTTGAAAAGGATAATGACCGGAATCCTGTAAGCTTCAGCAGACACCAGAAAGCGATCAATAAAAGGGGTCTGTGTCCTGGGGAGGATCATGCTGATCATCAGCCAGGCCTGGTCCACATTGGCGGCCAGCAACTGATATTCCTTCGAAAGATTGGATGACCTTCGAATAATGTAATTGGAGCGTTCCTGAATAGAGGTAATGATTCCGCCTTCCCCGTCTTCCAGCCACTCGAACCTCACATGATCCCCAACTGTAACAGGATTAGTGGCGCGGATACCCTTGATCCTGAACTTCCCCCGGATACTGCAAGGGATAATCCGCTTATCACCGATCTTCACCAGATACTGACTTCCTGTGGATTTAATGACGGTCCCTTCACCCTTTTTCATGGTTTTTCAAAAGTAGTGAAACTATCACCATCATAATCTTCAGGCACTGAAATTCTTTCTGCAAAAGAGCGGCAGCCTTCCCTGAAAAGAGAAGGGCTTTGCATACAGCTTGCATGGCCCTGTCAATTATTCTTCCTGTCCCAGGGGTCTGGTCAGAGAAAAGTGTCTGGATTTCAGTTGAAATCCCGTCAATTCACCCTCCTGGTCCCTGGAGGCCAGCAAAGAAATATCCGATCCCGCAATTTTA
This sequence comes from Bacteroidales bacterium, assembly GCA_029210725.1. Lineage (NCBI taxonomy): Bacteria > Pseudomonadati > Bacteroidota > Bacteroidia > Bacteroidales > Bacteroidales bacterium. Next base: position 275,576 of record JARGFM010000001.1, read on the forward strand.
TTAATCCCCTTAATACCTGCACTGGCAATGGTCCACAGTGAAAAGTCCTTCTCCCGGGTATATTCGACAAGTACCTCCTGCAGATCCATCTCGTATATCTGTCCAAGGGATAAGCTGCTCAAATGAATGGATACGGGCGGAACATCCAGCGCTTTGATCTGATCTTTCCGGGGTTTGCCAGGACGATATGCAGCATTCAAGGGGTAAGATGAAATCCGTAAGGCACGGGGCTGCAGATTTTCCTGTATGACCGTGGCCTCTTTGGTTTTAAGTTCAGGCGGACGCTCCTGATCTTTTTTTATGGAAAACATCACATTGCTTTCTTGTTTAACTGCTTCTGCCTGTTGACTGGCCTGTTCCTCATTCACCACCTGAGGACCGGCCCGCTCAGAAACATCCGGGGATTGTTGAATTTCATTCTCTGCCGGTTTCTGAACAGAGAGTTCCTGTTCAGAAAAATCAGGTCCCGATAAGAACAGGACGATCAAAAGGGCAAGAGCTGCTGCCACGGAAAGCACACTGGTCCAGAGCGCAGGCATTTTCTGCCGGTCTCTCTTTTTCAAGCCTTCTTTTCCCTGGAAAACAACAGGTTCTGCGACCAGGCAGGTATTTTGCCACTGAATCCATTGCTGTGATTTAAAATCATCTGATTCCACCATGGACTCGTGTTCCAACAATTGTGTATCACTAAGATCTTCTTCCATCCTGGCAATGGAGAATAAATCGAAGTTGTGTTCATCCAATCTGTCTGAGATTTTCGGGAACTTCTTCTTCAGGATCTGCTTATTCTGAAAACCGGTCTTATCCTCCTCAAGAACCCAGGGCTCTATCTCCGATAACTCCACCAGGCAATCGGGGTTCTGATTCAGGAAATGATGCAATTCATGCTGATCCTCGACAGACAAGCTCCCCTCCAGCAGGTCAAGCAAAAACGCTTCGTAGTTATATCTGTCAATCTTCATAATTATATCACCTTTTCCATGGATCCTATGTAAGCCTTCAGATAAACCCTGGCCCGGTAAATATAGACTTTGACCTGGGATTCATTGAGACCGGTTATTTCGGCAATCTCCTTATAGGAATATCCCTCATAATCACGCAGCATAACTACCGCTTTCTGATCCGGAGGCAGATTCTGAACTGCGCTCTCCAGCACTTCACCCAGGTCTGAATACTGGTTTGTGACGGACTCTTCATAAGAGCCTGACAAATCCACATGACTGTTTTTCTTCTCCTTCCTGATATAATCAATCATGGTATGGTAGGCCGAAGTAAAGAGGTAACTTTTTACCTTCAGGGCACTTACCTCTTCCAGTTTGATCCATAACTTTTCAAAGGTGTCCTGAATGATGTCCTCGGACACGACAACATCTTTCAGGTTCTTCAGAATAAACCTGTACAGCTTGTCCGCGTATGCATCCACTGCCTTGTTATACTCCCCTACTGTCATTCAACCAATCTGATTGCGTAAATAAGACGATGAGCTACGGGGAAAGTTACAATGAATGCAAAAAAAGGACCGGAAAATTTGCTTTTTTCCATGAAAGGACATTATCTTTGAACGAACGGTCAGTCATTAATATATGTGCCCTCGTACACCCGAACAGTTTGAAGTAATGCGCGTATCGCGCAGGCAACAGATCATGGATGTTGCTTTGGAACTCTTTGCCCGGGAAGGTTATGCAAATTGCTCCATTGCACAGCTTTCCAAACATGCTGGTATTTCCAAGGGCTTGATGTATAACTATTTTGAAAGTAAGGAATCCCTGCTGGTGGCCATTATTGAAAATGGCATCAGAGGAATACTGGATTATTTTGATCCTGACCATGACGGGGTTCTGACCTCTGAAGAACTGCATGGATTCATCAGGAAGATCTTTTCCAGCATCAGAAAAAACCAGCAGTTCTGGACTCTTTATATCAGCATCATTCTTCAGCCAGGGGTCAAAGAGTTCCTGGAAGGGAAGCCCTTTAAAAATCTGATGGATCAATTTGGTCCCATGCTGGTGGAATATTTCACCGTAATGGAGTTTGAGGACCCTGCCCTGGAAATGCTAACCATCTCAGCCCTGATTGAGGGTTTTGGGATGCTAATGGTCTATGCCTATCCCGATGTGGAGTTGCCGGATAAGCTCTTACAGTCCTTTGAGGAGCGCGTCATCCGTATGTGTACCAGAAAACCATTTGATTAGAAACTTAAATACCATGAAAACAAGAATTTCAATTCTTACCCTCCTCCTTCTGCCGGTCGTCTGCTTTCCCCTGCAGGGCCAGGAGCCCTCAGCCAGCGAAATCATCCGCAGAGCCGACGAGAAGTTCAATGGCGAAAAAACCAGTACCAGTATCATGGCTATGACCATTGTCAGGCCAAACTGGAAGCGAACTATTGAATTTAAGAACTGGACCAGCGGAAAAGAATATTCTCTGACCCTGATCACGGCTCCGGCCAGAGATAAAGGACAGACTTTTCTGAAACGGCAAAATGAAATGTGGAACTGGAATCCCACCATCAGCCGACTGATCAAACTTCCCCCGTCCATGATGTCACAGGGATGGATGGGCTCTGATCATACCAATGATGACATACTGAAAGAATCTTCGCTTTTAGATGATTATATGCATGAAATCCTGGGAGAGGAAGAGGTGGATGGCCATCTTTGTTACAAAATCAAAATGGTGGCCAAAGAGGATGCCGCAGTGATCTGGGGACACCAGATTCGCTGGATCGATAAAAATGACTTTCTCTTTCTGAAATCTGAACTGTACGACCAGGACGCTTACCTGGTCAGGACCGAAACAGGTTCAGATATAAAACTTATGGATGATCGCCTAATTCCCACACGAATAGAGCTTGTTCCGGCCGAGGAGGAGGGACAAAAAACCATCATTGAGATCAAGGAAGTGCAATTCAACGAACCCATCCGGGAGAATTTTTTCTCCCAGCAGAACATGAAACGCGTCCGCTAATCACAATGCAAAACAAATAGCGATGAACAATCTTATTTTTGCATGGCGAAATCTATGGAGAAACCGGCGACGGTCCATGATTACTTCCGCATCCATTTTCTTCGCCGTGTTTTTTGCCCTGGTGATGAGATCCATTCAGCTTGGTTCTTACGATCACATGTACAAGAATGCCATTGAATCCTATTCGGGCTACATCCAGGTCCAGCAAAAGGATTTCTGGGATGAAAAAATTGTGGACAATACTTTCTGTTACGACCCCGAACTGGAAAAGAAGATCCTGAACGATGAAAATGTGACAGCCACCATCCCCCGCTTTGAATCCTTTGCCCTGGCCTCAAACGGTCCCAAAACCAAAGGGGTTCTGGTGATGGGAGTAGATCCCGGCAGGGAGAAGCACCTCTCAAAGGTGCTGGACAAAATGGTAGCCTATCAAATTAGCCCCGAAGCCGTGGAAAAAATTACCCGCGATGCCAGTATTCCGGAGAAAACAAAAGAACTGCTGCCCCTGTTTGAAAACTCCGCCTATGCAAATGCGGCCCGCCTGCAACTGGACCTGGGTATATCGAACAAGGATGCACCAGCTTTGATGCCCGCTATTAAGGAGTACTGCCGGTTTGAGAATAAACGTATTCATCCCGGTGAACCCGGTGTCTGGGTAGGCTACAAATTAAGCCAGTACCTGGATCTGGGCATCGGGGATACCCTTGTTCTGATCAGCCAGGGATACCATGCCACCACGGCTGCAGGAAAATATGAAATTAAAGGAATCGTTAAGCTTCCCCTGCCTGACATCGACAATAAGATTGTCTACCTCCCCCTGGATATATGCCAGGGATTGTTCAATGCCGAAGGGAACCTGACTTCCCTGGCTCTGTCCGTGCAGGATAACCGCGACAAAGCCATCGACGCTACCGTACATAGAATCCGTACTCTTATCTCTGAGGACCAGACTGTAATGGAATGGCGGACAATGAACGAAGTGATGGTCTCACAGATGGAGGCGGATAACAAAAGTGGAATGATCATGCTGGGAATCCTTTATCTGGTCATTGCTTTTGGGGTATTTGGCACCGTACTGATGCTGACTGCAGAACGCAGAAGAGAATTTGGCGTACTGGTGGCCATCGGTATGCAAAAGAAAAAACTGGCCTCCATCATGACCATCGAGATCTTACTAATGGGCTTGTTGGGAATCCTGGCCGGGTTGCTGGCAGCTTCCGTGATTATCCTTTATGGTGTGGAACATCCTCTCTTATTCAAAGGGGAAATGGCCCTTATGTTTGAGGACTATGGTTTTGAACCTAAAATGGCCTTCTGGAGCATAGATACCTATTACATCTGGCAAATGGTCATTGTAGCTTTGATGGTGCTTATTGCCATCGGGTATCCCCTGAGAAAGATATTCGGAATGAAAGTCGTCAACGCTTTACGAGCATAATATACTTAGATATGATCTGGAAAACAGCATGGCTGAACGTCTGGCGCAACAAAGTCCGCAGCCTGGTGGTGATTGTTTCGGTGACCATCGGGATTTTTGGCGGCGTATTTGCGGTGGCCGTCATGAACGGAGCCATCGAACAAAGGGTAGATGCGGCCCTGAATGAAGAGATCGGACATATTCATATCAACGATCCCGGTTTCCGCGACAACTATGACATACATCTGCTTGTGAAAAATCCTGAACGGGTGCTTTCCATAGTCCGGGAAACTCCGGGCATAGAGGCGCTTACTTCCAGGATTATCCTTACCGCAATGGCCAATACAGCCACCAGGAGCGTCGGTGTACAGATCCTGGGTATTGATCCTCGGCAGGAAAAGGAGGTGTTGCGCCTCTGCGAAACCACCATTCCGGGAACCGGCACCTTTTTTGAACAGGAGAGCGGGCAGAACCTGGCCTATATTGGTAATGAACTGGCCAAGGAACTGAATATCATTCGTTATAAGATCGAAAAAGAGGTGCTTGACAACCTGGCCTCCCGGGGGGTGCCGGAAGAGATTCTGGAAAAACTGGCGCCGTTCTCGGGAAAAAGGTTTAAAAGCGAAAAATCTTTCCTGAGGGAGGTGAAAGCTGTGCTCAGCGTGAAGGAGCAACACCAATATGGTGCAATTATCAAGGAGGAGGCCTGGAGCTTCCGGGCCCGTTCAAAAATGACCCTGACATTCCTGGACAACGAGCAGTTTCAAACCGGGGCCGTATTCCGGATCGCCGGAGTATATGATATCAAGAACTCCATGTACGAAATGAGCCAGGTTCTTGTGGAAAAGGAAAATCTGGCCAGGCTTACTGGCATCACCCAGGATGAATACCACCAGTTAGTACTTCGCCTGGGGGACATCGAAACCACGGAAGAAGTTGCCGGTTTACTGGCTGATAAGCTCCCTGGACTGGAGGTGATGCACTGGAAGGAAATTCAGCCCGATCTGGCCATGATGACCGGCATGGCACAGAAGTTCTACGCCGCTTTCATGGTCATTATTCTGGCCGCCCTTGCCTTTGGCATCGTAAATACCATGCTGATGATCGTGCTTGAAAGGACCAAAGAACTGGGGATGCTGACAGCCATAGGCATGAATAAAAAAAGGGTGTTTAATATGATTATGCTTGAATCGGTATTCCTTTCTCTGCTTGGAGGAGTGCTGGGTATGATCATCAGCCAGGCAGTGATCTGGGCTACATCCAGAAAGGGGATCAATTTTGCCTCCTATGCCGAAGGCTTGGAAGCAATGGGTTACCCCGCCCATATCTATCCTGTTATCTCCGTCTCATTCTTCATCACTGTAACCATCCTGATTATTTTCACTGGTATCCTGTCGTCCGTTTATCCGGCCTTAAAGGCTCTGAAACTGGATCCGGCTGAAGCATTACGAACCGAATAAATTTCAACATCCATTGATAAAACAACTGTCATGAAAGTCCTGGAAATTAATAAGGTACACAAAATCTATAATAGCTCAGAGGTCCAGGTTCATGCTGTAAACGGTGTCTCCCTGGACTTTGAAAAAGGAGAATTTGCAGCTATTGTGGGTCCTTCGGGATCGGGTAAAACCACCCTTCTGAACATGATCGGGGGACTGGACACTCTCACCGAGGGTACCATTCTGGTGGATCAGACCAATCTGGCTGAGTTAAAACCCTCTGCACTGATCGATTTCAGAATGAGAAACATTGGATTTGTCTTTCAATCGTACAACCTGATTCCGGTGCTCACGGCCAAAGAAAACGTGGAATTTATCATGAGCCTGCAGAAATGGAACAAAAAGGAACGTGATGAACGTACCTGCGAACTGCTTAAAGCCGTAGGACTGGCGGACCGGATCAACAGCCGGCCCTCAAAACTATCGGGTGGCCAGCAGCAGCGGGTGGCCGTGGCCAGAGCCCTGGCCTCCAAACCCAAGTTTGTACTGGCCGATGAGCCAACCGCCAACCTGGATTCAAAATCCACCGAAACCCTGCTGGACATCATGGAAGAGCTGAACAGGGAAGAAGGGATTACTTTTATCTTTTCCACCCACGATGCCCGTGTGGTCAAAAAAGCAAGGAGGGTTATTACCCTGGAAGACGGGAGGGTGATTTCCGACGAGCGCAGGAATCATTAGTATATGCAGCGCTTAAAACTATATACCTTAATTTTCCTTTCGTTGCCTGCAGGAAAAACCAGGGGCCAGGAAAAAATCTCCCTGAGTGCTTACCTGTCAGATATGCAAACCGTCTACCGGATCCCGGACCACTGGCTCTGGGAAAATACCCTCCATAATCGCCTCAACCTGGAATTTTACCCGGCAGATTGGCTCTCGGGGACCCTCCAGATGAGAAACCGGGTCATCATTGGAAACACCGTCCGGAAATTTCCAGGCTATGCCAGGTCCATAGATGGAGACCTGGGATGGCTGGATATGAGCTGGATAAGGGAAGGGACTCTGGGAGACAGTGCCGGCTACGTGTTAAGCAGCGGGCTGGACCGGCTCTGGCTCCAGTTTACCTTTGGCAACCTGGAAATCAAAGCGGGACGACAGCGAATCAACTGGGGACAGACCCTTGTCTGGAACCCGAACGATATCTTCAACAGCTACTCCTATTTCGAAGTAGACTATCCCGAAAGACCAGGCAGCGACGCTTTAAGAGTAAGCTATTACACCGGAAATGCCTCTGCCATTGAACTGGCCGCCAAGACGGACAGTGCCGACCGGGTCACCGCTGCAGCCTACTTTCGCTTTAACTCCCGGGGATTCGATATCCAGTTACTGGGCGGGATTTACCAGGAGGAGGACCTGATCCTTGGCGTCGGATGGAGTGGAAATATAGGCTCTTCAGCCTTGCGTGGAGAGCTTAGCTATTTCAGAGACCTGGACCAGTTCAGGGATACCACCACGTATCTGATGACTTCTGTGGGCTTTGATTATACCTTTTCCAACTCTCTGATGATCCAGCTGGAGAGCCTCTATTCTGCATTTGCAAAGGATCTGGACCTTTACAGTTTTCTGGAATTTTATTCAGGAAACCTGGATGTAAAAAACCTGGGCTTTACCACATGGTCGCACTTTGGGAACATGAGTTATCCACTGACCCCGATCCTCAACGGTGGTTTTGCTACAATCTGGTATCCGGAGTGGAAAGGTGTGTACCTGGGACCCTCCTTCGATCTTTCACTAAGCAGTAATTTTGACCTTTCCTTGATCCTCCAGCATTTTACAGCAGAGTTCAAGGACCCGGGGGGCCATACAGAAAGAGAGAACAATACCTTCGGGTTTTTGCGGTTTAAGTGGAGTTTTTAGCACTTGGAATAAGCAGACCACTACTTTACCAAATTGTTTAAAACTATCTCCCGGCCCATATGTTTTTTCCTGTTTATTAGATGGTGTTCAATATTAGATTCTATAATGCCCCGACATGAAAAAGCAAGACTCTAAAAAGGCCGCTCCCATAATGGGAATGCCAGACTATCATTGGAACAATCGTGTAGTCTTAATCACTGAAGATGAAGAGGTGAACTTTTACTACCTGAAAACTCTGCTTCAAAGAGCCGATGCAAAAGTGCTCCGGGCTAAAAACGGCAAAGAGGCGGTGGAGATAATTACCAAACACAAAGGAGGAATTGACCTGATCCTGATGGACCTGAACATGCCCGTTATGGATGGTTATGAAGCCATGCGAATTATCAAATCACGGCACCCCTCCATTCCTATTATTGCTCAGACTGCCTATACCATGAACAATGACCGGCATCGATGTCTCCAGGCAGGGTTCAATGATTATATCGCCAAGCCCATCAACCGCCTGGCCCTGTACAGGATGGTGAATGATAATCTCTCATGAGGGCTCTTATTCAAAGAGTAACTGATGCCGCCATTACCATAAACCGGGGCACCACTAAAAAGATGGGGCCGGGACTGGTCATTTTACTGGGTATTGAGGAGTCCGACGGACCTTCCGATATCGATTGGTTAAGCGGAAAAATCATACGTCTCAGGATATTTAATGATGCCCGGGGGATCATGAATCTTTCGGTAAGCGAAATAAACGGGGATATCATGATTGTCAGCCAGTTTACGCTGCACGCCAGCACCAAAAAGGGGAACCGGCCCTCTTATATCAGGGCTGCACCACCGGAGACTGCCATACCCCTTTATGAGGCCTTTATCAGGCAGGTACAAAAGGAGCTCGGTAAACCCGTAGTGACCGGCGAATTTGGCGCCTACATGCAACTGAAACTGAGCAACGACGGACCCGTTACCATAAGCATCGATACAAAAAACAGGGAATAATGACCATTAAAGAGGCGCAGAAAGCCGTGGACACCTGGATCAGCACCTATGGAGTCCGCTATTTTAACGAACTGACCAATATGGCCATTCTGAGTGAAGAGGTTGGAGAGGTCGCAAGAATTATCGCCAGGCGGTATGGTGAACAATCAAAAGGCTCTGCCAGGATAGAAGCAGAAGACCTGGCCAACGAACTCTCTGATGTGCTGTTCGTTCTGCTATGTCTGGCGAATCAGACCGGAACAGACCTGGAACTGGCTCTTCAAAAGAATCTGGAGAAAAAAACAGCACGGGATTTTGACCGTCATCAACAAAATGATAAATTGTATGGTATAGATCCAGAACATGAAAATCCTCGATGATTTTAAGCTTTCGGTTGATCAGGATGAGCTTCAGCAATACCTGAAAAAAACAGAATCGGCCAAACCCCAGGGGAATGATAAAGAGCTGTTGAAGCAGATCTTCAGCCTGATCGATCTGACCACCCTGAGTGAGCAGGACAATGTGGTGAATGTCTCCGAATTATGCGACAAAGTAAACCGCCTGGGGGAAGCATTTCCAGATATGCCGGGTGTCGCTGCCATTTGTGTCTACCCGGAGCTGGTCTCCGTGGTAAAGGAGAAACTGGATAATCCCATGATCAATATCGCATCGGTAGGCGGGGGATTCCCGTCATCTCAGACCTTTACCAACATCAAGGTTATGGAGATCGAACAGGCAATTGAACAGGGAGCAGAGGAGATCGACACCGTTATCCCGGTGGGAAAATTTCTCATGAATGACCTGGAATATGTTGAATATGAGATTCAGGTCATTAAACAGTGCATGGGTCCGGTGCATCTGAAGGTGATCCTGGAAACAGGCAGTCTGAAAGATTTCTCCCTCATTCGCAAGGCTTCTCTCCTGTCCATAGGTGCCGGAGCGGATTTTATTAAGACCTCCACCGGTAAAATTACCCCCGGAGCAACACCTGAAGCCATGATTGTCATGTGCTGTGCCATCAGAGACTACTACAACCGTACGGGAAAGAAAATTGGAATTAAGCCTGCCGGGGGAATTTCAGATACCCCGACCGCACTGCTCTATTATCACATTGTAAAAGAAATTTTGGGGGAAGAATGGCTTAAGCCGGAAAGGTTCAGAATCGGTGCAAGTCGGCTTGCAAACCGGATTTTAGCCGAAATTTTTGACCAAGGGCCCGATTTTGGTTATTTCTGATGCTGTTTGTTAAGATGAATTCCTTATCTTTGATACATAAGAAAGACGTTCTTACCACATAAATTTATAGCGGTTCGATACTACAATTCCATTCTCATAGAGACGGGTTGAATTCCATGGCTTTTTTTCTTCAATATCGGACCGCTATTTTTTTATTTCATCAAACGGTAGTGTAGATAATCCAGCATCAGGGGAATATCCTTTTCATTGATGCCGTTTGCGATAAGCAGGGCCCTGTCATCTTCCATGGTTTTCAGGTAATCTTCCATTTCAAAATTAATATCTCTCAGCGACTGTATATAAAGCTCCACAGCGTCCCTCTTTTTTCCAAGGGCCCACTGCAGGTGTCCATAATTGATATAGTCATAATAACCGGGCTTTCCTTTAAACACCTCATTAAAGTACTTTTCCGATTTCTCCAGCTCCCCCATGGCGAAATAGCACCAGGCAATGGGCCGGAGTACATGCAGATTCCCGGGATTCAGGTACTCGATCTTAAAGTAATGTTTCAGGGCCTTGCCATAGTCTCCCAGTTTCAGGTGACAGAAGCCGATCAACGACTCGATGGTCTGATCATCAGGCTGCATGATTGCAGCCTTCTCATAAGTCTCCAGAGCTTCTTTGAATGCCCCGTATTTCCTGAAAGAAATGCCCATGTTTTTCAGGGTCCACAAATTGAGATCCCCCGACAGGCTAATTCGCTTGTAGTAAGCAACAGCCTCCCTGTATTTCTCCATCTTCTGATTGCAATAGCCCGCTTTTTCCAAAAGCTCCTTATCGTCGGCCTGACTTTCCAGCAACATGGTAAAAATATCCAGGGCCTCTTCAAAATGGTCCTTTTCAAAAAGAAACTCCGCAATATTCCTTGTAATCGAATCATCCTCCACAATTTGCCCGAAGAAACTGGATCTGTACAGATCCAGCTTCCCTCCAAAAACATCTTCAAACTCGTTCTTAAAAGGAGAAATCTTAAAAAAGCGGTAAAGATCCTGAATATATTGAATGAATACCGTGCGCCTGGTAAAATCACCGGAGGTCAGCTCTTCATCGGCCAGCATCTCCTGCATGCCTTCCATCTCCATCAGAAAAGCATTGGAAAGCATTTGCTTCTGTTCATCAGGCAGATAACGGAGATTGAAAATAAAACTGTATTTATCACTATTGCACAGGAAAGGTGTTCTCTTCAATCCGTCCACAAAAATATCGGGGTCGAATTGTTCGCTTCTGGTATTATATATTTCCTTCAGATCAGGGTTCGATTTATGAAAAGGAACCAGCCAGTTGGTTAATTCATTAAAAAACGGAAACTGCTTGAGATGGGCAAAGGTGGTCATATAGACGTCGGCACCCTCCATTTGCAACTTCATAAACTCATCCACTTTCCTGTAGAGATCATCTGATTCGCTGAACATGGACTCCCAGTCCGGATTCCTGCCCTCCTCAAGCAGTTCCTCACGGATATCATCCATTTTCAGCTTATCCTCCAGCTTCGGCTTCAATTTGGCCATTTCAGGCATCAAATCTTCCTGGAGCTTCCTCCCGATCTCCAGGGTATCTCTGGTCCTTATCAGCTGCAGTGAAATTTTTTCCAGGTTCTTTTCCAGCTTAAGGTCGTCTTCCATAAGCTTTAAGCGATGAACAATATTGGGATAAAACTCCACCCGGTGGTCGTACTGATTTAGCAGGATAACCAGCGCCACCAGCGCCCGGGCCGAAACCTCCTGGTCCTCTTCTCCTGCAAAGTCGATCAACCTGTGAACCTTATCTTCATCCCAGTACCTCAATCCAGAAAGCAAAACAGCGCTGATATAGAGGGCTTTTTCATGCCAGGTAAAGTCCTTGCAGGAAATAATGGCCTCTGACAGACTATTCTCTGCTTCATTATAGCGGTTGCTTAACCAGAGATGTTTAAATATCTCCGCGGAAAGTTTTCGGCGGCGTTCATCATCGGCCTGAGGAGAGGTTCTGCCTTCATCGATCATTTCATCCAGTTCCCTCTTAAACGAGAGATCATCCATGTTCTCAATCACCCGGGTGCCGGTCAATTCCTGCTGCCTGTCCACCTCCCGTTTTAAAATATAGGTGTGCCATCCTGAATGGTTCTCCATGAGCCGCTCCTTGACCCTGTCGGCCAGTTCGAGAATGGAAGTTAACAGTTTATGATATACCTTGTCCCGTTCCGGATCCTGAACACCCTCAAGCATATAATTGAGCATTTGTTCATAGGTATGCTCCAGGTGTTCCTGCTGGATAAAAAAATCGCTGTAACCCGATTCACTCACCAGCTTATTTAGCACGTCCAGAGCATCTTTTACTCTCCTGGCAGAAACCAGGTAACAAAGGTGTTTGTAACGACTCTTTATTTTATTGACATGGATCATTCACAAATGTTTCACGAAGCAGTCCAAATATCAAGCCATGAACTCTATACAGACAGAATGGCAGAAAGGGCCATGCTGCCGGATGGCTTTGACCCTGTCAGGGATTGATCCTTGTTGAGTGGCTTTAATCACCGTTTTTCCTGACCATGGGATATACCACAAAAGTATACAGCCAGCATCCCATGCAGAAATTTAGTCCACACTCCAGGAAAGCAAAGAGTACCAGCACGCTTCCCGAGATAAAGGCCAGCAAAGGAAGTCCCAATAATGCACCCAGGCTTGTGATCAATGCAAATACGAAACCGATTCTTGCTGCAAATACTTTGGGTGCCTTATCAATAATTACCGGCTGCGTGCCTATGACTTTCACAAAAATATGAGCCAGATAGCCCAGGGGACTGTATGCTAATTTTGTAAAAGCCCGGATGAAAAAGTCCAGGACCAGAAATGCAGGAAATACATACATTCCGGTGATAAAAAAACCACCCATAATTAAAACCACTCCCAGAGCATTAACCCGGACCCGGTTTTCGTCGACCCGCTCCGAAGATACCGGACACACCAATTGTGTAAACAGTTTCATGATTTCATCTTTATTTGTCTTCTAACATATTCTTGGACGTTCCAGTTCATGATACCTTACAAATCCGGAAATCATATAAAGTGACTACTGCAATACCCGGGTGTGAATTCGCTTCCTGACCGAAGTCCGTATATTTTTAACAAAATCCAGTATATTAGCCGCATGCACTTGCCTTTAGACATCCACTATGCCCAGCCGGATAAGAGCAAATTACAAATTGACCGCCTGGAGATTCTCAGACTTCTGGGGGAACAAGCAAAAGGAATAAAAGCACATACCTGCAGTCTCATCGACACTTACATCCCGAAGTGCCTGGAGCTTAGCTCCCCTTCCGGAGCTTACATCCTGACAGAGGCCCTTGAGCCGGCAACGGCCAGCGAGATCCACATCCCCGGAATCCGCTTTGATTCAGGTAAAATCATTCCAAAGATGTTAAGGGGCTCCCAACTTTATGCTTTTTTTCTGGTAAGCGCAGGTCCTGAACCGGAAAACCTGGCCAGGTCCCTGATTGCTGAAGGAAGTTATCTGGAGGGATATATAGCGGACCTGCTGGCTTCGGCCATCGTTGATCTGGCAGCTGACCAGGTACAGGAGGAGGTCCGGAAACTGGCAGGTTCACGTGGCTTACAAATAAGCAACCGCTACAGTCCGGGCTACTGCTCCTGGAGAGTAGAGGAACAACAAAAATTATTTAGCCTGTTCCCGGGAAAGTGCTGCGGTATCACCCTGTCAGAATCATCCCTTATGAATCCGGTCAAATCGATCAGCGGAATCATTGGGATGGGACTCCAGGTTAAATACAGAGAGTATACCTGCGAGATCTGCTCCATGAAAAACTGCAACTTCAGAAGAACAAAAGGCAACTAACAAGCTGCAGAAGTAAGTTGCTTACTTTCATAATCTCATTTAGTCGGCCGCCCTTCCAAAATTAAACTTAGCCGAGGGTTCCCGCTCCTCTTCCATCATTTTTGCAAAGGTTTCAACCAGATCCGGGTGAGCATCTGCCACATTATTTTCCTCAAAGGGATCGCTGGTCAGATTGTAAAGTTCCAGTGGGCCATCCGGATTCTTACCCACCTGAAGCCTGACAGCCTTCCATTGATCCATCCGCATCGCCTGCTTTCCTCCCCTTTCATGAAATTCCCAGTATAAAAAGGGGTGCTTGGGCTGCTCCTCTCCAAATAGTTCGGGCAGAAAGGAAATTCCGTCGGTCTTCTTCACTGCAAAGCCGGTAAGATCGGCCAGTGTGGGAAGCAGATCCCAGAAAGCCGATGTATGATCAGAGGTGCGGCCCTGTTCAATGGTGCCAGGCCAGGAAACTATCAGAGGAACCCTGATTCCTCCTTCATACAGGTCCCTTTTAAATCCCCTCAGTCTTCCGTTACTGTTAAAAAACCCGGGGTCGGCCCCTCCCTCCCTGTGGGGCCCGTTATCACTGGTAAACATAATGATGGTATTCTCCCTTAGACCCAGTTCATCCAAGAGGCCGGCAATCTCGCCTACGTACCAATCGATGCGATGAACCATGGCTGCAAAGGTGGCATGGGGATGCTCCTGGCTGCAGTACATGGATATTTCCATATCGGGCCCGTAATCAGCTCCAGGTCCTCCCACATAGGGTGTTTCCGGATACATTCCCAGGTATTTTCTATAGATGCTGTCATCCGGAACAATCAATTCGGCATGGGGAATCACAATAGGTAAATAGACAAAAAAGGTCGTGTCCCGGTGCTCTTTAATAAAATCAACCGCCCGTTGCTGGATCAGATCAGGAGCATAGCTCTGCATACTGCTCCAGTCATTGCCATCCTGGTACACCTTCTTTTCATTATCCCAGAGATATTCGGGATAATAACGATGGGCATAACGCTGACAGTTATATCCAAAAAACCGGTCGAAGCCCTGCCTCACCGGATCTCCTTCCGACCCCGGAAAACCCAGGCCCCATTTCCCGAATGCCCCGGTGACGTAACCCACCGTTTTTAAGTATTCTGCCAGAGTTAGGGCCGAAGCGGGCAGGGGCCACTGACCTTCCGGTTGGACCTCCTGGTTCCCCCGGACGGGAGTATGTCCGGTGTGCAGCCCGGTCATTAATACGGAGCGCGAAGGGGCGCATACCGTGCTACCCGAATAGTGCTGCGTAAACCTGATGCCGTCGTGGGCCAGCTGATCCAGATGAGGAGTGCTGAACTTAAGCTGCCCGTAGCAACCCAGGTCGCCATACCCCAGATCGTCGGCCAGAATGTAGATAATATTTGGAAGCGACTTCTCCTCTCTCAGCTTATTTGTTTTCTGACTGCAGCCACTAAAGACCATAGCCATGGCCACGATCAGAGCCGGCCGCCGCACATAGTTCTTCATTATTCAGACATTTTTGAAATAGCCATACCAAGGTACATATTTCGCACAAAACTCAACCTGGATTGTTTACATTTGCACGAATGAAAAAGGTCTCTTTCAAAACACTGGGCTGCCGCCTGAACCAATACGAAACCGATGCCCTGGTCACCCGTTTCGACCAGGCGGGATACCAGGTGGTGGACTTCTCTGTCCCGGCTGATGTTACCGTGATTAATACCTGTACCGTAACCAACCAGAGTGATCAGAAATCCAGAAATACCATCAATCAGGCAGCCAGGAAAAATCCGGCCGGACTCTTAGTGGTAACCGGGTGTATGGCCAACAATTACAAGGAGCTGCTGGAAACCAACGAGAAGATCAGCTACGTGGTGGACAATGAACGCAAAAGCCAGATCGTCAACCTGGTAGATGCTCATTTCAAAGGCGAGATGGCCCGTCCTGAATTCTATTCAGGAGATGTATTTGGTTTTGAAACGGTCGATCTTAGCCTCCATACACGAACCTCCATCAAGGTACAGGACGGATGCGATAATTTCTGTACCTATTGCATCGTTCCCTCCGTTCGGGGAAGAGCTGTCAGCCGTCCCCTGGAAGAGATCCTCGAAAATATCCGGCGGGTGGCAGATAAGGGGTTCAGGGAGATTGTCATTACCGGTGTAAACATCGGCCGCTATAATGACAACACCTGCAACCTGGAACGGGCCATGGAGAAGATCCTGGAATTGCCCGGTGATTTTCGTGTCCGGATCTCCTCCATGGAACCGGATGGTTTTGGTCCTGAGTTTCACAAGGTGTTCCAGCATCCCAAAATGGCCCCTCACCTCCATCTCTGCATCCAGAGTGGTTCCGATCCCGTTCTGAAAAGAATGAGAAGAATGTACACTGCCCGGACCTTTATGGGTATTCTAGAGGGATTCCGCAAAAAGATGCCTGACTTTAACTTTACCACCGATGTGATTGTCGGTTTTCCGGGAGAGACTGAAGAGGATTTTAAAGAGACCACCAGGGTGGTCCGGGAGGCAGGGTTCAGCCATATTCACACCTTCAGGTACTCCAGAAGAAACGGGACAAGGGCCGACCGGATGGAAGAACAGATAAGTGAGAAAATTAAAGCCGTCCGAAGTGAGGTAATCAGGCAGATCTCCGAACAAAACAGGCTCGCTTACATGGAATCCATGCTCGGGAAGGAACAACGCGTTCTGATCGAAAAAATTAACAGTCAAGGAATGGCTTACGGGTACGGCGAACACTACCTTCCGGTGCAGTTCCCCAGCCCTGTTCGCACAAAAAACATTTTCCGGGAAGTGCTTCTTGAAAAGGTAGTTCCGGGAGACCCTCCTTTTATACTTGCCACCGATCAGAGCTTGCAACCGTAATCAAGGTGGTCGGCCTGCCTTGCTAATCTTTTCTCCCTTTCTCATCGTTAAAAAAGTATGGATTCACCAAAAGGCTTAAATCTTTTCACCTGTTCATTGTCTAAACCCTATCTTTGCGCTGATTTTTGAATTTTAATCACAGATAATGAGAAAAATAGACAGGAGAATTGTCATCGTGGTCAGTATTATTCTAGTCCTGGGACTGGCCTATGGCTTAATGAGATTCTTAATTGCCCAGAGAGAGGAGCCGCCGGTGCGTCGTACCATTGAATCGAGACGTTTTGTCAAGGTAGAGCCCGTCAAATACGGCAGTACACTGTCCTCCATTACGGAGTGCGGAAGACTGTCCTCCATGGCGGAAATCGACATTGTTGCTGAGGCATCCGGAAAGATCGAAGACGGAAGTGTCTCTTTAAAAAAGGGTGCAAGTTTTTCTGAAGGAGACGTTCTTTTTGTGATTTATCCCGATGAAGCCTTGATTGCCCTGAAAGCCAGAAAAAGCCTGTATCAGAATACCCTGGCCGGAATCATTCCCGACCTGGTTATCGATTTTCCTGAGTCCTCAAAAGCCTTTGAGGACTTTTTCGCCTCCATCAATGTGGAACAGCCGCTTCCCCCAATGCCTGAAATTAATGACAGGCAGTTGAAAATTTTCCTGGCCAGCAGAAATGTGATCAGCGAATACTACAACATTCAGAGTGACGAGCTGCAATTAAAATGCAGAACCGTGCGGGCCCCTTTCAATGGCACCTACAAGGAGGTCTATATGGAATTGGGAGCCTACACCAACACCGGCGGAAGAGTGGCCCGTGCCATCCGTACAGACCACCTGGAACTGGAAGTCCCGGTAAAACGCAACGATGCCACCGGGATCTATGTGGGAGACCCCGTAACTGTCACTTCCAAAAATCAGGAGCTTACCTGGAAAGGTAAAGTCATCCGGAAGGGCCAGTTTGTAGATGAAAACTTTCAGCGACAAACTATATTTGTAAGTATTCCATTTAATCAGGAACAACTCGGCATGCTTCCCTCCCTTGAACAGCTTGACTATCTTATACTGACAAATGAAGTGTTCGAGGATAACCCTGAATGGATTAAAGAGTTGCGAGAATCACTTCCAAACAGCATCCTTGTTCCCGGAAGCGGGATTTGTCTGGGCTCCGCCTGGCTCATTTTACTAATTCCATTTATCTTCCTGTTCCGATATGTATTTCGCAAAAAAGGATAGGCCCTTGAAGAAGACCCTCTTATCCCTCTTTTCAAAAAACAGCGGGAACCCCGAACGTATCCGGACCGTATTCCTTTCATCTGCCGGGATTCTGCTGTTTGCGGGATTCATACATCAACCCTTCCCGCTACTTATTCCTGCCATTGGCGGACTTGCACTCAGCGCAGCGGTCATCGGGTCTTCCATCAGATTTATGAATTTTCAGGAGTCCTTTGGTATCGGCCGGCTAAATCGAAAGATGCTTCTGTTTACGATTCCGGCTCTCCTGCTGGGCGGGACTTTGGGAATTCTGACCCGCAACCGCTTCGGACTGACTCTGATACCGGCAGAGTTAGGCGGATTTGTTCTGGTGGCCCCACTGATCGGTGCCGCGGAGGAAATCATATTCAGGGGATTTATTCAGGGGCACCTGCGTCCCCTTGGAAGAGCTTTTTCAATTATTGCGGGGACAGGTTTACATACCTGTTATAAACTTCTGGTGATACTCACCCTGGCCCTTCCTCTGCAGTTTGATTTTTTCTTTCTGATCTTCTGGACCTTCCTGGGGGGACTGCTGTTCGGAATCCTGCGGGATCTGTCCGGCAGTACAATTCCTCCCGTGCTTGCCCATGCCGTGTTTGATATCCTGTTATACGGAGGATTGGCCTCAGCTCCGGTCTGGGTTTGGAGTTAGTTTATATATTTACAGTATGAGAAGTATACGACCTATAACAATAAGCCTGGCCCTGTTTGTTCTTTTAGGCTGCAGCCAGGAGTCCGAACAGCTCATTATGACTGTGAATGGTCCCGTCCCGGCATCGGCCCTGGGTATCACGCTCAGCCATGAGCATCTTCTGGTGGATTTTATTGGAGCCGACAGTACCGGATATCACCGCTGGGACAAACAGGAGGTTACAGATAAAGTTTTGCCCTACCTTTCTGAAGTCCGGGATTACCATGTTTCCACGCTGGTGGAATGTACCCCGGCCTACCTGGGAAGGGACCCCTGGCTCTTAAAAAGCCTTTCTGAAAAAACCGGCATGCACCTGATCACCAATACCGGTTTTTACGGCGCACATAACAACCGGTTCATCCCAGCGGAGTTTTTTCAATTATCTGCGGAAGAACTCTCACGCATCTGGATAAAGGAGTTTGAAAACGGGATTGAAGACAGCGGCGTCAGACCAGGTTTTATTAAAATTGCCGTGGATGGAACCGATACACTCTCCGGAGAGCATCTCAAGATCATTACAGCGGCAGCCCTGGCTCATCAACAAACAGGCCTGGTTATTGCTTCACATACCGGACCCGATAACCCGGCATTTGAGCAGATTTTAGTACTGCAGGCACATGACTTGCATCCTTCCTGCTTTATCTGGGTACATGCCCAGCTGGGAACCCTGGAGGGAAACATCCGGGCGGCAGAAATGGGTGCCTGGATATCACTGGACAACGTAAACTTAAACCGCAAAACAGGTAGTGAGTATGACGTATCCTGGTATGCGGACCGCCTCCGGGATCTGAAGGAAGCCGGATACCTGAACCAGGTTCTTATTTCCCACGATGCCGGCTGGTATAAGCCGGAAGAGGAAAATGGGGGTACATTCAGGGATTTTACGGGAATCTTTACAGACCTGGTCCCTGCCCTGGAACTAAGAGGATTTACTGCTGAAGATATTAATCTTTTACTGGAAGTAAATCCAGGTAATGCATATGCTATAAAAGATTTGACTCAATAATAGCATCCATTTCAACGAAAGTATCACTCTGTCGAAACCGACTCAAATTTCCATTTGGCTTCGCCAGGATATGTTCCATATCATACGACTCCCTTGCAGGCCCTCTGTCTTAATTGAATAAATTAGCTGCAGGAGCCTGTAAAGCCCGGTATAGATGTATGGATGGGTGGCCTTAGCGCTCCCCTGAATGAGGTGCTCCGGGCGGATCATGTGACTGATACACAAACAAAACTGCCAGATATGTCAAACAACTATTCATGCCCGGAGTGTAAAAGCAAGATAAACATTGGGAATTCTCTGGTGCTTTCAGCCAAATCGCCCTCCAACGACAGGGGCTTGATCTTTCTGGATACGGAGCTTGGAAATTACACCAAAACCACCCATCCGGATTTTAAATTGCAGGAGGGGGTGGAATACAAATTCTATTGCCCGGTATGCCATTTTAAGCTGAATTTGGCGGATCGTTTTAACCTGGTTAAAATACACATGAGCGATGAGACAGGTAAAGAGGTTGAAATTCTTATTTCAAATATCATCGGCGAGCACTGCACCTACAAAATCCAGGAAAAAAAGGTAGATGCTTATGGCCCCGATGCCAAACGTTACTCGCAATACCTGGACCTGCCCCCTGAATATCATAAGTACCTGTAAAGAAATTTCTTTTTTAAGAATTCTCAAAGCTCTTATTTAGTGGGCTTTATGATTTTCCCGGGCAGAATCTTCCGGGTGAAAGATCATATATATTTCATACCTTCGTTATTAATACTGAGATCGGTACAATAATCTGCTATTATGAAAAGAACTCTTTATACCATCACCGCAATCCTGCTGTTCACCGGCCTGCTGATATCAAATACTCAACACCTGCACGCCCAATCCGGTGCTTCGGCTGTACTTGATTCTGCCACATTGAAATCGCAGCTGGATTATATTCATGAGAACACCCGTGTTTACAACGATTACCGGACCATCCCGGTAGATATCTTTTTGAAATTGAAAAGAAATGTAATGGATACGCTAAATACCACAAGGCTGGAGGTGGAACAATTGCACAGCTGCTTAACGGAACGAAATTTTCAGATTGAAACACTGGATACAGATTTGGCCAGGACCAAAAATGAACTGGAAGAAGCGATAAAAAACAGAGACAGTCTCTCCTTTCTTGGAATCCAGATGAATAAAGCTATCTATAATTTAATCATGTGGTTTATAATCCTGGGGCTGATTGCTCTTTCCGTCATTTTGGTGATGCTATTCAGACGCACTCATCTGCTTACCAAAGAAGTGAAGGGTGAACTTGAATCAGTTAAGGAAGAGTTCGATCAATACCGAAAAAGCTCCAGGGAAAAATATGAAAAACTGGTGGTTGCGCACCATAATGAAATTATGAAACTGAAAAACAGCTAAAAAACGCCTGAAACAACTCTTTCACCTCATCCAGGCTCTGGTAATATTCCATTTTTACCTGATCGCTGCCTGATATCATGGCAGAGAGGGTATATCCGGAATCCTGTTTAAAAAGACACAGGACCGGTTTCCCCATCTCAATGGCCCTGCCAATCTCATAACCGACCCCCAGACTTGGTACCGTAACTTCGGCAACCAGCAAATCCGAGTTAACGATCCACTGAAGATCCCGGTCATGAATCTCCTTGTCGGAAAGAATCCGATCCTTGCTTTCAATTTCCTCATTGCTCCCCAGATGTTCGGTAAGGACCTTCCCGTAGGATCCTAGCATTTCTATCATGACTGCATAAGTTTCGGCCAGATTTCGCCCCCCCCTTATAGAGCCGCAAAAATAGATATTCATTGTTCCTTGCTGATTTATTGCATTCCTGGTACTTGTTTGTCCCAAAAATAGTAAATTAGATCACCTTTATTCTGAACTGAAACTTTTAATAATGGCAAAAGAAGTTCAAAACTGCGCAGGTTCCAGTGCCGTCTACGGATTGGGCCTGATCGGTGCGGCTATTTATTACATCAGTGCGGCCACCTCTTTCGGGATGGGTGTACTAGGATTCCTGAAGGCCGTTGTATGGCCGGTATTCCTGGTGATGGAAGCATTGAAATCCCTGGGTGCCTGAAAAGCCCGGCACTTTTACAGTTCCATATCCCCCAGGTGAAGGTCAAGCGCCTTCACAGATATTTGTATTTCCCTTACTGAAACCGCCAGAGAAATAATTAACAACACCAGTGCGATACCAAATATTAGCTCCGCGACCAACTGCTGTTCAACATAAACCAGGAACATACATAACACGCAGAGTAAAAGACTGCCCATTCCCAGGAGCTGCATGGTACGGGTAAGTACCAGCCTTTTTCTCAGATTCTGGATCTGGCCCACAATAATGCCATCCGGGTTTTCCTTATAACGGGCATGCAGGTTACGGACCACCGTAGCGTAGGCCAGGAAACGATTGGTATAAGCAAGAAGTAACAGGGAGATAGCCGAAAACAGCAGGGCGGGTGTGGCCAGAGTTAACTGATTCATAATCTTCCGATTTACGCTCTTACACTTGCTTCAGGCAGTCTTTTTTGAATATCCCTGAGTTGTTCGATACTCTCCAGTCCCAGGGTAAAGGCATCTGCAATTCCAGTCCCGGTCTGAAACTGCAAACACTCGTCCTTCTTATCAAGCAGCTGACCACAGCCGTATACCTTCATGGCTATAATGGCCTTCC
This sequence comes from Bacteroidales bacterium, assembly GCA_029210725.1. Classification (NCBI taxonomy): domain Bacteria; kingdom Pseudomonadati; phylum Bacteroidota; class Bacteroidia; order Bacteroidales; species Bacteroidales bacterium. Next base: position 297,849 of record JARGFM010000001.1, read on the forward strand.
CGCTTTCTTTCATGTGCTTAAGCACCTTTTGCACGGTATCCACATCGGCATCCATTCTGGCGCCACCGGGATTGAAACGCGCCAGGTCCACATCCACCCAGGGCTCATCCGCTGCTGCTTCCAGGGCTCCGATAGAGTGACAGGAAACCCCATGAGCTCTCAAAACACCCTCCTCCTTGGCCTCGGCTAAGGCCTCCATGGCTCCTTTAAAGTTCTGGTTCCATTGAGGATCGGTAACAGCATGAAGCAAAATGATATCGAGATAGTCTGTTCCCAGCTCCTTCCGGAAACGGTCCAGGTCATTTTTTACATCCTTATAGGTTTTTGAATTGGTCTTGGTCAGGATAACCACCTCCTCCCTTTTGACTTTCTTCAGGGCTTCACCTACATGAGGGTGCGATCCATACTGATCGGCCGTTTCCCAGAAATTGATTCCGTCATCAAAAGCGGCACGCAGCAGATCAGCCACTCCTTTGATACCCAGTCGACGGGTCTGGTCGGAGGCTCCTCCATATCCATTGGTTCCCGTTCCCATGGCCATCCGGGACATTTTAATGCCTGTATTACCCAGCATTACCCGGTCATGGGGGTATAGTCTTTCCTCAAGGGCCAGGGCTTCATAGGGAAATGCAGATAAGAGGGCTGCTCCGGCGATGCTGTTCCTTATAAATGTTCTTCTTCGCATGTCGCTTCAAGTTAAAATTCAAAAGGTAAGATACCAATTGTTCAAACCAAAATCCAGCCTGACAGTAAAATAAGCTAATCTGACCCTTCCCTGCCTGGCATTTTCCCTCCCATCACTTTTTCCACGGCTTCCAGGTAGCCATACTCCCAACGCATATCGGGCAAGAGATAACCCCCTTCCACCCATTCGTTCCAGGAAAAGAGCGTGATCAGCTTAGGCTGGCCGGGATGCTCCGCGACATATTCCCTGGCCTTTTGAAGATATGCAGCAAAACTCTCTGGCGAGTTATTGTAATGAATCACGTGACTTTGCCCCTTGGCCGGGAAGCGGGGGGTATCGTCCCATCCTATGGAGACATTGGGAAAATAGGGGATCTCCAGGGCTTTATCCCAGTTCTCCCTGCGTTTCATGGCCTGATCGCCCCACACGATATAATCTTCGACCCCTTCGCCCTGACCCCAGTTGTATTTAGTCACGCTGTTTACACCCAGATAGGAACAAAGCTCGCTATTGTTCTTTCCCTCACTGAGATCTGGCCTTAAGATTCCCGGATTCTCCTCATTTCCCCCGAAAGCAATGATCTGAACATGCAGGCCGGGAAACCCTGCCTCTATGGATTTCTCCCTGAAATAGTCCAAGGCCTCTTTGGTTCCCTTCAGCCCCTCACAATCCTCCACAAATTTATGGAAGTTGAAAATGGAGAAGACCGGTTTTCCGTCAATCCTGAAATAGTTTTCTTCATGAAAATACTGTTTAATGACCCGGTCAACAATAATCCTGTAGTTTTCCCGGTCGACGGAGCCGGTCCACAACAGGGAATCAGAGTCATACCGGTAATGGTTCCAGTAATTCTTCTTCACATCATGATTGGCCCACATCAGGTAAAAATGCATCTTCTTATTGTTTTTAGCCTGGAGGAATCCATTGTTCACAGAGCTCTCCAGGAAAGGTCCCCCGTCAAACCAGTACCAATCAAAAATAAAGACATTCACTCCGTGTTCAGTGGCCACGTCGATCCACTTCTCCATCACTTCCGGATCATCATCCATTTCATATCCCCAGAGAGGGACTTTGGGTTGGTAATGGCCCGCAAACCGGGGGGTCCCCTTCCGGATTACCTCCCATTCGCCCATCCCCTCCGGCCACAGAACACTGGCATTTCTTTCGCCATAATGGCAGGAGGGCCATACATAGGCAGCCACATAAATATCCTCCTGAACAGTTTTCGGATTCTCTGCCTGTTTACAGGAAAGCATAATCAGCAGGAGGGTCCACAGGATCCACATAAACTGCCGGGAGCGATCTCTTTTCATGATAATCTCTTTTGATTGATAGTAAGCTAATTTAAGCATATCTTGTGTAAATGATTGAACAAGGCAGGCAGATTACACTTAAGATTTCCAAACGTTCCACTTTTGGCCTGTTCCTGGCAGACGAATCAGACGAAGAGGTGCTTCTACCCAACAAATATTGCAGCGATGAGATGACTCCCGGAAATAGCCTGGAGGTTTTTGTCTACAGGGATTCCGAAGGAAAAAAAGTGGCCACCACGCTCACTCCAAAAATCTACATCCATGAATTTGCCCTTCTTAAGGTAAGCGCCGTCACCGGTGTGGGGGCATTCCTGGACTGGGGTCTTGAGAAAGAGTTGATGGTCCCTTTCCGGGAGCAAAAGCAGAAGATGGAAGTGGGGCGCTGGTACATCGTTTACCTCGACCTGGATAAGAAAACGGACCGCCTCTACGCCAGCAACCGCGTGGAACGTTTTCTTCAAAACGATCAGATCACGGTAAAGGAAGGGGATGAGCTTAGTCTGGTGGTATGGCAGAAAACGGATCTGGGATATTCGGTAATCATCAACCACAGGCATAAAGGGCTTATTTTTGACAACGAAATATTCCAGGAGATCCGGACAGGTGACCGGCTGCAGGGATATGTGAAAAAAATCCGTGAAGACCGGAAAATCGATGTCTCCCTGCAAGCCATCGGGTTCCGGATTGTGAACGATACAAACAGTGAAATAATACTCACCAAACTGAAAGAAAACGACGGCTTCCTGGCAGTTACCGATAAAAGCACTCCGGAGGAAATCTACGCCCGCTTAGGAATCAGTAAAAAAGCATTCAAAAAATCCCTGGGAACCCTCTATAAAAAAAGGCTGGTTGAAATCCAGACAGAAGGCATTAAACTCCACAGCGAAAAGCCCCCTTCTATCCGAAGATAAAAGGGGGCTGCTGCTTAAGAACTTTTTTGCAGGCTCTAAGAGGGTGATTCCTGTTTTACAAACTGGGCATCAACCACAAGTTTCACCTGGTCCGATACCACGATGCTTCCGGCTTCTGTGACGGCATTCCATTGCAAACCGAAATCTTTCCGGCTGATTTCTCCTGAGATTTCAAATCCGGCTTTGGTTTGTCCATAGGGATCCACAGCCACCCCGTTGAAATTAACATCCAGGCTGATTTCCCGGCTGATCCCACGAATAGTCAGAACCCCGCTTAATCGCTCTCCATCAAATGATTCAGATATAAAAGTCAATTCAGGATATGCAGCGGCATTGAAAAAATCATCCGATTTTAAATGCGTATCCCGATCGCTGTTTTTTGTATTGATGGAATCAATTTTTGCGGAAAACGATACCCTTGCATTCCTGAAGTCTTCCCCTTCTGCCTCCACAGAAGCATCAAAACTTTCAAAATGCCCGCTTACCGTTGAGATCATCATATGTTTTGCTTTAAAAGCAATTTCAGAATGAGTGGGATCGATCGCCCACTTCGTTTTTACTAAAGTTTCCATATTATTTATGTTTTTGAGATTAATATTCAAATATCCATGGGGACCTCCATGAGCAATATTCGCGAATCCTTTTCTGCAAGGATGGATATACGATCCGTATCCCACAGGCCAAAACCATCTCTCTTTGCCAGATCCTGGCCCTCTATCCTTGCATTTCCGTCTATAACGAAGGCATAAACTCCAAAATCACCTGAATGATATTTGTAGTGGGTTTGCGTCTGCTGTGTAAACTTCCCGAGGCTAAACCAGGCATTTTGATAGATCCATACCCCCTGATCCTCCTTATAGGGAGACAGAATCTGATAAAACCGGTTTTCTGTTTCCATGTCCCTGATACGGATTTGATCATAACGGGGCTCGACCTGCCTTTTGTTTGGTAAAACCCAGATCTGCAGAAAACTCACTTCAGAGTCCTGGTTCCTGTTGTATTCACTGTGATAAATGCCCGTTCCCGCGCTTAGGACCTGGATATCACCTTCTTTTATAACAGCAACATTCTCCAGGCTGTCTTTATGTTCCAGGTCCCCTTTCAGAGGAATGGATATGATCTCCATATTATCATGAGGATGTTTTTCAAATCCCCGGCCTCCTGCCACCCGGTCATCATTCAGGACTCTTAAGGCCCCAAAATGCATACGTTCAGGATTGTAATAATCAGCAAAACTGAAGCTATGATAACTATCCAGCCATCCAAAATCGGCATGACCCCTGGTGTCGGCTTTATGCAGAACTGTATTCATCGGGACTTCAGGATTTACATGGACACCAGTTTGATGTCGAGTTTGACTATGTCATTAATGGCATTGTCCCCCAGGTTATCAAAAAATGAACCTGAGCCAAACCTTACATCAAATCTGGACCGGTCGATGCCCAGGCTGGCAGTGTATTCCTTTCCGGTTCTAAGCACCTCAAAAGTGATACTCTCGGTTTTTCCCTTAATGGTGATATCTCCGGTAAGGGTGGACTTCCCGTCTTTAAATTTTGTGCTCTTACTCACCACAAAACTGGCAGTTGGATACTGCTCAACTCCAAAGAAATCATCCGACTTCAGGTGTCCGACCAGCCTCTGGTTACGTTCCTGGTTATCAATATCTGAATTGGTGATTGAGGTCATATCCACCACGAAATTTCCGGCCACGATCATATCATCCTGAAGCTCCAGATAGCCACTTTTAAACTGGATATTCCCGGTGTGCTGGCTGCCTATTTTTTTACCGAGCCATTCAATACTGGAAACGTTGGGATTAAATTCAACTTTCTGAGCAAAGAGTAAAGGACCCTGCAGCAGGATCATTAAAGTAAGGGCATAATTAATTGTTTTCATTTTTTTTATTTTTCGTTTAACATATTTGTTGCTTTTGACATATACCGTTTAAAACAATTGTTTGAATAAAAAAACTACTTCCTTATTTGATGCAGAATACGCCTCAGTTCCTGTGCTTCCTCCGCCGTAATCTTTTGCTCAAAAAAATCGCCCAGAGCCCTTTTTACTGACTGATGAGCCAGAATAAAAATCGCTCTCCCACCATCAGTTAAGGTTATATCTATTTTTCTGCGATTCTCCGGACAGGTTCTTCGCCGGACATATTCCTTCCTGACCAGCCTGTCCAATAACCTGGTAACATCCGGATTACTTACCAAAATCCTCTTCTTCAATTCATTCACAGATACAGGTTCCGGATCATTTTCAGACAGAATATATAGCGCATTTAACTGGGCATGCGTCAGGCTATACGGCTTCAAGGAGTTCTTGACAACATCCTCAATCCAGCTACCCGTTTTTAACAAATTAAAATAGGCTAAAGCGTGTATAGATTTGTTTTCTTCCATTTCAAATAATTCTGATCGTATAACAAGCCCGAACAATATTTGTTCACAACATATATTCGAATCCAGGTTTTCCGTTGAAGATTTTATAGTTGTTTAACGAACCAGTTGTTGGTGACGAGAGATATACAGCAGTATAAGGACTGTTTTAGCCCCAATGATATTAAAAATTTCTAAATGCAACAGAAATGATGAAGATGTATTTGCAGTAAAAATTGACACTCTTGCCTTCACTGAAAGCTTGGAGGATTATATTAATTCACATTCCTTCATGATAAATCGTGATTCTTTGACTCCAAAGGCATGGTCATTAATTTCAAAGAGAGAGGATTTGCTAATTAGGGTCTGCTGAAAAAGTCATTTAATATACACATAATGTTGATAATCAACACGATATGTTGATATCTTAAATGCTTGAATTAGTGCAAAATGCAAGTAATATCATAGATTGCCCTCAAAAGGCTTGCATTATGGTACGGTATATCTCAGAGAAGCAGTTGACCATCGAAGAATTTAAGACCCCTTTCCAGCAAAATCTGTCAGCAGATAACCGGTGGGTGATATTAAGCCAGGTTGTTCCCTGGGATGAGTTTGCTTCGGCTTACATGTCCATGATGGACAGTAGCCAAGGTAGACCGGCCGTATCTCCCCGGACTGTTTTGGGGGCTATGATTATCAAGCACTTGGAGAAGTTAGATGATCGTGGGGTGATACTGGCTATCCAGGA